>JAVVRI010000136.1:0-7687 GCA_036654795.1 Tannerellaceae bacterium | reverse complement strand
TCTCTTGATTGCTTTCGCTTTCTAATATCTCTACAATTTTAATATCGTCGGACAGCAGAGTCTTTAAGAAACCTTCCAACACACCGAAGTTGGCCTTGTTGCGAAGAAGCCTCTTTACTGCCCAATCGAATCGAATATAATTGTCCTCATTCATAGCTGCACTTGTTTAATACGCTGTCACAAAGATAGAAACTTTCTGCAAAAGGCGCTTCCACTTAATGGACTTTTTTCTCTGAAGCCTTGACTGAATCGGTCAGGATGGGGGCGGAGAAATCGTAGCCCTAACGGAATGAAGCACTCTTTGATGCTTTATACTAAATATGCACTTGCTATTTGATTTTACGTTCTGATCTTCTACGCGTATAGTTTTGATTTGATGATCGGAAATACTAACTTTGCTGCACAAATAGATCAAATAAGTATGAAAGAATTTTATGTTATTGCATTATTGCTGATCTTTAATGCTTGTAATGGGAAGCAAAAGGCTGAAACAACTGAAATGCCAAATGATAAAAAGACATTTCAGATGGTATCTGTGCCTAGTGTGATAACCGAGCCGGACAAACGTGCTGAGTATTTGGTGCAACATTATTGGGACAATTTTGATTTTTCCGATACTACCTATATCAGTTTGGCAGAGGTTACAGAGCAAGCACTCTCTAATTATATTGATGTGCTTCAGTATGTCCCTTCTGAGGCAGCCGCTGCTTCCCTTAAAAAGATGATGGCAAAGACGGAGGTGGACAGTGCGATGTTTGCTCATTTTTCCGATCTGTACGAAAAGTATTTATACGATCCCAACTCTCCGCTACGTAATGAGGAGCTTTATATCCCCGTACTGGAGGCAGTCGTAGCTTCTTCCCGGTTGGACGATGAGCACAAGATACGTCCTGCTCATCTGTTGGAGTTAGCGCAGAAAAACAGAATTGGTAGTAAAGCGTTCGACTTTACTTATACCTTGGCCAATGGGCAAACGCATACCTTATATAGTATACAGGTCGAAAACTTGGTACTATTCTTTTATAATCCCGACTGTCCGGCTTGTAAAGAGATCACGGGGCAGTTGGACGCATCGCCCGTTGTTGGTGAATTGATCAAACAGAAAAGACTGAAGATATTGGCGCTTTATCCCGACGAAGACTTGAATGCTTGGAAGGCGCATACCTCCCTTATGCCGCAAAGTTGGATAAATGCGTACGATGGAAAAGTAACGTTGAAAAATGATGAGATGTACGACCTGAAGGCCATTCCTACTCTTTATTTGCTCAATAAGGACAAGCAGGTCGTGCAGAAGGATGTTACCTTCGGACGGTTAGAAGAGTTTCTCAAAACAAACATAAAATAAAAAGAGATGAGAATATTATTACTTTCATTATTTTTTGCTGTGAGCATTAGCTTGACGGCTTCTGCCCAGTTTACGATCGGTGGAAGAACCATTGACACGAAAAGGGTGATCAGTGCTGCTACGGATCTGGCCAAGGCGGTGACTCTTTCGGATAAGGAAATTGCATCTGCTGCACGCGAATATATAGCCTTTATGGACAAGCAAAACAAAATAGCCGGTCCGGAAACTAAAAAGGGGAAGCGGCTTGTGCGGTTGACTCGAAACCTGAAAAAGATAGAAGGACTGGATTTGAACTTTAAGGTCTACGATGTCAAGGAGGTGAATGCTTTTGCTTGCGGTGACGGAAGTATTCGTGTGTATGGGGGATTGATGGATGTTATGACTGATGCCGAATTGATGGCTGTAGTCGGTCACGAAATTGGTCATGTGCTTCATACTGACGTGAAGGATGCAATGAAAAACGCTTACATTTCTTCGGCTGCCAAAAATGTGCTGGGGGCTACGGACGGTATAGTGAGGAAACTGACCGATTCGCAGTTGGGCTCGCTTGCTCAGGCATTGAGTAGTGCGCAGTTTTCACAGAAACAAGAACTGGAAGCGGACGACTATGCTTTTCAATTTAGCATCAACAATCAGATTGATCCGTATGGTATGAGTAAAGCTCTAACGAAGTTGGTATCTATGAATCAGGCTGGTGGTACGAAAGCTTCTATCATTCAAAATATGTTTTCTACTCATCCGGACAGCGAAAAACGAGCTGTACGCATGAAGGCAAAGGCGGACGAGTATACAAAGAATAAATAATATATTGATTAATGAATGCTAATCGACAATGTACTTATGTGAAAAATAACTAAGCGGGATGCTTTTTATGTTGTATGGCTATGCTGTATAACATAAAAAGCCTATATTTGCACTGTGTTTTTCATGGTATTAGATTTAAGGTTAGCAATAAAAACTGGTTGTCCGTGATGGATGACCTTTTTTTTTACCCAAAACGGACTGTTCCAACCGTGCACAATGTAGTTTAAAAACATTTTAGGTATACTCTTCCCCTTTTATTGTCAACAATGCCAAAATAATATTACTTTTGTGTAGACATATTAAATAGATTAAGGAGTGGATACAAGAATTAAACTACGGGTTCAAGGGCTAACAAACAGTCAGGTACAATCGGGGGCTTATGCCCTGATATTAGCTGAGGAGGAGGGCTCAAGGCGGATTCCTATTATTGTAGGAACTTCGGAAGCGCAGTCTATCGCAATTGCTTTAGAGCGAATCATTCCTCCTCGCCCCCTTACACACGATTTATTTGCAACGTTTTCGCAAGCATTTGGCATTCGGCTAAGTGAAGTGTTTATCTATAAATTTGATGATGGAGTGTTCTATTCTGAACTGCTTTTCGAGGATGATAATCGTAGTATCCGTTTGGATTCGCGTACTTCGGATGCAATTGCCATTGCGTTGCGCGTAAAGTGTACCATCTATACCACTGAGCAGATTGTGAATGAGTGCGGTGTGGAACTGGAGGATATTCAGATGCTTGAAGGTGATGATAAGGATGATTTGGACGAGAGCGATATAGAGGACGACCTGCTTTACACTTTGGAACCGGAAGATCTAAAAGACGAAAAAGAATTACAGCGATGGCTTGCTTTGTTGGATCATGAGGAGCTGCAAGAACGGTTGGAAGAAGCCGTTAATGAGGAAAATTACGAGTATGCTAAAATCTATAAAGATGAAATACATCGCAGAGATGAGAGAGATGAGGAGGGTAAAAAGCCATGATTGAACCATCTGCTGGCTTTGGCCTTGAATCGTTGTTACGCGGAATAGTAGGCTTGATTACGATATTGGCTATTGCTTATGCCATGAGTTATGACCGTAAACGAATAGACTGGAAACTAGTTGGGGGCGGACTCTTTATGGAGATTGTATTCGCATTGGCAATGCTTTATGTCCCGTTTGTGGGTGTGTTGCTGGAGGGACTGGGTACGGTGTTTATTAAGTTGATGGACTTTACACAAGCAGGGTTGGACTTTTTGCTCGGACCGTATGCCGACAAAGCGAAGGGCTTTAGCTTTTTGCTCCATTCTTTACCGATTGTCATCTTCTTTTCGGCACTGGTGTCGTTGTTTTATCATTGGGGAATTATACAACGGGTAGTAGGTGCCTTTTCATGGTTGCTTCGTCGCTTTATGAATATATCCGGTTCGGAGGGACTGGTGGTTTCAGGAAATATCTTTTTGGGTATGACGGAGTCGCCGGTACTGATCAAGAATTATCTGCCATCCATGAATCGTTCGGAGATCTTTCTGGTGATGGTCGCTGGGATGGGAACGATTGCGGGATCGGTAATGGGTACCTATATCGGAATGTTGTCCGCCGGCGATCCGGTGTCTCGAGTGATGTTTGCCAAGCATCTGCTTTCGGCTTCGTTGATGGCGGCTCCGGGTTCTATTGTGTTGGCGAAGATGCTTTGCCCGCAAACAGAAAAAGCGGAAGATCGTGTGCTAACGATGGAGAAAGTAAGCGAACATGCTACCGGACTGGATGCTTTAGCGGCAGGGACTTCTACCGGCATCAAACTGATGGTGAATATCGCCGCAATGTTATTGGTCTTTATTGCCCTTGTTGCGTTAGCCAATTATGTAACGGAGGATATCATTGGTCGTTATACGGGTCTGAACGATTGGATTGTCAAAGTAACGGATGGTAAGTCTACCGGTCTTACCTTCCAATTTATTCTGGGGGTAATTATGGCACCGTTTATGTGGCTGATAGGAGTTCCTTCCGGAGATATGATGCTGGTAGGTTCTTTGCTAGGACAGAAAACGATCCTCAATGAATTTGTTGCCTACTTCCAGCTGCAACAATGGATGGAAGCCGGAAAGTTTATGTCACAAAAAGCAATTCTGATGTCTACCTATATACTTTGCGGCTTTGCCAACATCTCTTCTATCGGCATCTTGCTGGGTGGTATGGGTGTGCTGGCGCCAGAGAAGCGAGGCATGATAACACGTTTCGGTCTGCCTGCCATGGTGGGTGGTGCACTTGTGTCAGTGCTCTCGGCTACGATAATAGGTATGATACTGGGTTAATAATAGAATAATAATAGAATATGCAGATATTTTACACGCCGGATATTATGGCAAACCTTGAACTTCCGGAGGAGGAGGCAGGACATTGCGTCCGTGTGCTCCGGCTGACGGAAGGTGACGAGGTTTTACTGACCGATGGCAAAGGAAGCTTTTATAAAGCCGCGTTGAGTCGTGCGCACGTCAAGCATTGCGAAGTGACTCTTTTAAAAAGCTGGCAGCAACCGCCGCTTTGGGATTTTTGCCTGCACATAGCCGTTGCACCGACCAAGAATATGGACAGGATGGAGTGGTTTGCCGAAAAGGCTACCGAAATTGGTATCGATGCCATTACCTGCCTGAACTGTCGCTTCTCTGAGCGGCGCGAGATTAAGACGGTACGTCTGGAAAAGATTCTGGTTAGCGCCATGAAGCAATCGCAAAAGGCTACCATGCCGCACCTAACCGGCATGACGGATTTTGCTGCCTTTATCCGGACTCCTTTTGATGGACGTAAATTCATTGCCCATTGCGAAGAGGGCGAAAAACCGCTCCTCAAGGAAACTTATCATCCGGGTGAAAACGCGCTGATACTGATTGGTCCCGAAGGAGACTTCAGCCCAGAAGAGGTGGCGCTGGCCATGGCACAAGGCTTTCAGCCCATCTCGTTAGGCAACAGTCGCCTTCGTACCGAAACCGCAGCCTTGGTGGCATGCCATACGATACATGTATTAAACGAATGAGTATAATTAACAAATCGATTATGAAAAAGAATTTTTTATTCCTTTCCTGTTTAGCTGCTCTCTCTTTAACATCAACAGTTATGGCGCAAAGCTTAGAAAAAATGAATTGGTTCAATGAACCGGAGGGATGGGCGATAAAGAATGCTCGTACGTTTGAAATGGATGTTCCCGCCAAGACGGATTATTGGCGCATCTCACACTATGGCTTTACGGTGGACGACGCTCCTTTCTATTATGCCGTCTATGGTGGTGAGTTTGAAGTGAAAGTAAAAATCACCGGAAACTATGTAACCACCTTCGACCAGATGGGACTCATGATTCGCGTGGATCATGAGAACTGGATTAAAACAGGGGTGGAGTTTGTCAACGGCAAGCAAAATGTGAGTACAGTCGTAACGCATAAAACCAGCGATTGGAGCGTGATAGAACTCAGCGAGGCCCCGCGTTCTGTTTGGGTAAAAGCCGTTCGCCGATTGGATGCCGTAGAGGTGTCTTATTCTTTGGACGACCGGGAATACACCATGATGCGTACCTGCTGGCTGCAAGATAATTGCCCGGTAATGGTAGGCTTGATGGCAGCCAGTCCTGATGGTACAGGATTTAAAGCCATCTTCGAAGACTTCAAAGTAACCCCTCTGGCCGATCAGCGCCGACAAGAATGGGCAAAGAAACAACTAGTAAAATAAAAAGAAACCGCCTCTTTCCGGAAGGAAGAGGCGGTTTTTACTTTATATGTCAATAGATGTCACTTATTCCCACTCAATGGTTGCGGGCGGTTTGGAGCTGATGTCATAAACTACGCGGTTTACGCCTTTTACTTTGTTGATGATTTCGTTGGAAACCTTAGCGAGGAAGTCGTATGGCAATTGTGCCCAGTCGGCAGTCATCGCGTCAGTAGAAGTCACTGCGCGTAGCGCAATTGTGTTTTCATACGTACGCTCATCGCCCATTACACCTACTGAACGGATAGGAAGCAGGATTGCTCCGGCTTGCCAGATCTTATCGTATAGACCCCATTCACGCATCAACGAAGTGTAAATATCATCGGCTTCTTGCAGTACACGTACCTTATCGGCTGTAATATCACCCAAGATACGGATACCCAGACCGGGACCGGGGAAGGGATGACGTTTGATCAGATGTGGCATCATGCCCAGCTCAGTACCCACGCGGCGTACTTCGTCTTTAAAGAGCAGACGTAGCGGCTCAACAAGCTTCAGTTTCATGGTATCCGGCAGGCCACCTACGTTGTGATGGCTTTTGATTACCGTACCGGTAATGGAGAGAGACTCGATTACGTCCGGATAGATTGTACCCTGACCTAACCATTTGATGTCTTTCAGTTTCTTTGCTTCTTCATCGAATACATCAATAAAGCCTTTGCCAATGATTTTACGTTTCTTTTCAGGATCGCTAACTCCGGCAAGGGCGGCATAAAATTTATCTTTCGCGTTTACCCCGATTACGTTCAATCCTAGGTGTGCATAGTCTTTCAATACGTTTTCGAACTCGTTCTTACGCAGCAGGCCATGATCTACAAAGATGCAGGTCAGGTTCTTGCCTATAGCACGGTTTAACAAGACAGCCGTTACGGACGAATCTACTCCTCCTGACAGAGCCAGGATTACTTTGTCGTCTCCTAATTGCTTTTTCAAGTCGTCAACAGTCGATTCGATGAAGGAAGCCGGTGTCCAGTCCTTGGCACATTTGCAGATGTTCAGGAAGTTGTCCAGCAATCTTACGCCATCAGTTGTGTGGAATACTTCGGGGTGAAATTGTACACCCCAAGTGGATTCCCCTTGAATCTGATAGGCGGCTGCTTCGACATCGTCTGTACTAGCTATTACCTCGAACTGCTCGGGCAAGCGGGTGATGGTGTCGCCATGCGACATCCAAATTTGCGAACCTGTGTGTATATCTTTCAGCAACGGATCGGTGTCGTTGATAAAGGACAGGTTGGCGCGTCCATACTCGCGCGAGTTCGCGCTTTCTACATTTCCCCCGGAGGTATAAGCCAAGTACTGCGCGCCATAGCAAATGCCTAGTACCGGGTATTTTCCACGTATTTCGCTGAGGTCTGCCTTGAAAGCATTCTCATCGTATACGGAATAAGGGCTACCTGAAAGGATGACACCTTTTACGTCCGTCGCTTCATGCGGAAACTTGTTGTAGGGGACAATCTCGCAATACATATTCAACTCTCTGACTCTGCGGCCAATTAATTGAGTTGTTTGTGAGCCGAAATCAAGAATAATAATTTTCTCGTGCATGCAATATTCAGTGTTTAATTGAGTGGCACAAAGATACTCATTAATTTGGTAAGCTGAAAACGAAAGAAAATAAAGATGGCTTAGAAATGAATAAAAGAACAAATCCGATTTGACTTCAGGGCAACTTGTCTGTCATTCGTCCGAACGATTAGTACTTTCGATGCCAATCATTAGCTCAAAGCATTACTCTAATTATACGTGTGGGCAAGCTCGAAGTCTGTTTTGAGCCGGCACAAAATAGTTTTGGGGGGG
>JAVVRI010000135.1:0-7807 GCA_036654795.1 Tannerellaceae bacterium | reverse complement strand
CGGAGACACCGTTTTTAAGTGGAAGCGTGACCCTCGGATTGCCGAAGCGATGGTGGATGAACGGGTAGTCATCCCGAACCTGATTGATACGGGGAAAGTGCTTACCTTTACTTCGGAAGAGGCGCTAAAGTGGGGGTATTGTGATGGTATTGCTGAAAGCGTAGACGAAGTCGTTACGAAATATATGGGGTATAATGATTATGAGCTTAAAGCGTATACCCCATCTTGGTATGATGATCTGAAAGGCTTTTTGATGAATCCTGTTTTACAATCGTTGCTTATCGTTATTATTATAGGTGGTATTTATTTTGAGATGCAGAGCCCGGGGATGGGTTTCCCCTCTGCCGCTGCGGTTGTGGCTGCTGTCCTTTATTTTGCGCCCTTATATTTGGATGGATTGGCGCAAAACTGGGAGATACTGGTCTTTGTGCTGGGCGTTTTACTCATTGCGGTGGAGATCTTTGTATTGCCCGGATTTGGTGTGGCGGGGGTTGGCGGTATTCTGTTTGTCATTTTGGGGCTAACCATTAGCTTGCTGAATAATGAAAATTTTAACTTTGATGATGTGACTGGTATTGAGGTTGGACGAGCTTCACTAACAGTGTTGATGGGGCTGGGAGCAGGCTTTGGGCTGATGATCTGGCTATCCAATAAGATAGGTAGTAAGGGGATGTTTCATCGGATGGCGCTGAATGCTGATTTGGAAATGGCTGTCTCTTCGCCGTCTCTTACCAACTTGATTGGCAAAGAGGGCACAGCGGCCACCGTGCTCAAACCTTCCGGCAAGGTGCTGATTGATGGTGAGTTGTATGACGGAGCGTCTGAATCCGGCTTTATAGAAAGCGGAACGACGGTGGTCGTGACCGGTTACGAGGGGGCACAAGTGCGTGTTTCCGTCCTTTCTTAAACATAAATATCGTTAGATGGCATCAAGAGTCAGCTAAAATAATTACCTTTGCGGTTTCGAAATGGAAGCTTGCATTTAAAAGACAACTAAAATATTACTATCGTGGCAGATACAAAGTACATCTTCGTTACGGGCGGTGTAGTCTCTTCTTTAGGAAAGGGTATTATTTCCGCATCTTTGGGTAAATTACTTCAAGCAAGAGGCTATAAAGTGACCATCCAAAAGTTTGATCCATACATCAATATTGATCCGGGGACTCTTAACCCGTATGAACATGGTGAATGTTACGTGACCGTTGACGGACACGAAGCGGATTTGGACTTAGGGCATTATGAGCGTTTTCTAAACATGCAGACAACACGGGCGAATAACATTACGACCGGACGCATCTATCAGAGCGTAATTAACAAAGAACGTAAAGGAGACTATCTCGGTAAAACCGTACAAGTAGTTCCTCACATTACGGACGAAATCAAACGCAATGTAAAATTGCTTGGTTCTAAGTATAAGTTCGATTTTGTGATTACTGAAATTGGTGGAACGGTAGGCGACATTGAGTCTCTTCCTTTCATTGAAAGCGTACGTCAGCTGAAGTGGGAAATGGGTAGGAATTGTATATGTGTACATCTTACTTATGTGCCTTACATTGCTGCAGCAAAAGAATTTAAAACAAAGCCCACGCAACACTCCGTGAAGCAGTTGCAGGAGTTGGGTATTCAGCCGGATGTGCTGGTGCTGCGTACCGAGCACTTGCTGAACAAAGAGCTGCTGCATAAAGTAGCTCTCTTCTGTAATGTGGCCGAAGAGGCTGTGGTACAGTCTGTCGACGTGCCTACCATCTACGAAGTACCCCTGCGCCTACAAAAGCAGCAGATGGACGTAACTATCCTTAAAAAGATGGGTTTGGAAGTTGGCCCTACGCCGGAGATGAAGCCTTGGAAGGAGTTCTTGCAAAGGAAAGCGAACGCTACGGAAACGGTGAAAATCGGTCTGGTAGGCAAATATGTAGAACTTCAGGATGCTTACAAATCAATCGACGAGTCTCTGCTTCAGGCTGCCATCTATAATGATCGTAAACTGGATTTGCACCTCTTCCATTCAGAGAAGTTGAACGACAGCAATGCTGCCGAACTGCTTGCCGATATGGACGGTCTGCTGATTGCTCCGGGATTTGGACAACGGGGCATTGAAGGCAAATTCTCGGCCATTAAGTATGCACGCGAAAACAATGTGCCTTGCTTGGGTATCTGTTTGGGTATGCAATGTATGGTGATTGAGTATGCTCGCAATGTTATGGGCTGGAAGGATGCCAACTCAACGGAGATGGAGCCTAGCTCGAACTATAAAGTGATCGACCTGATGGAAGAACAGAAGAATATAACGAATATGGGAGGCTCAATGCGTCTTGGTTCATTCGACTGTGCCCTAAAAGCCGGATCAAAATCCTTTGCTGCTTATGGTAAGGAGCTGATTCAGGAGCGTCATCGCCATCGGTTTGAGTTTAATAGTCAGTATCGTGCGCAGTTCGAAGCAGCCGGCATGGAGTGTACAGGTGAGAACCCGGAAACAAGTCTGGTAGAAGTAGTAGAGATACCTACGTTGAAATGGTTTGTTGGTGTGCAGTTTCATCCGGAATACAACAGTACCGTAGTAAATCCTAACCCTCTATTCGTCAGCTTTGTGAAGGCGGCAATAGATCATAAATAAAATAGTAATAGATGGATAAAAACACAATAATAGGTTTCTTACTTATTGGAGTCGTTCTGTTTGCTTTCAGCTGGTTGAATCAACCTTCGTCTGAGCAACTCGAAGCGCAACGCCGTTATCAGGACTCAATTGCAAGAATTGAGACAACCCGTCAGGCGGAACTAAAGACGGAAGAGGTGGAGAATAGCATTGCTGCTGACTCCTTGTTAAATAAACCCGACTCTGTTCGTGCAGCTTTGTTGCAACAAAGTTATGGCGTTTTTGCAAATGCTATGACAGGAGCAGACGAAACAACTGTACTTGAAAACGACTTGGTGGAGGTTCGCGTAAGCAACAAGGGTGGACGCGTAGCGTATGCTCGCTTGAAGAAGTATGTTACTTATGATGCTAAGCCACTGATCTTGTTCGAAGGAAAAGAGTCTTCGTTTGACTTTACACTTGTTACGGCGGACAATCGCGTAATAAATACCGGCGATCTTTACTTTACCCCTGTGAAAGGAAACGATCCAAACTCAGTCGTGATGCGTCTGGATGCCGGTGAAGGTCGTCATCTCGATTTTACTTATAGCCTTAAACCGGATGATTACATGGTGCAATACACCATTCAGGGTACAGGTCTTAACGGTGTATTGTCACCAAACACCAACAGCCTCGATCTGGTATGGAAGCAAAAAATACGCCAGCAGGAGAAAGGACGCAAGTTTGAAGACCAATATACCGGTCTTTACTACAAGTTCCTAGCCGATGACGTAGAGTACCTGAGCGAGATGAATGATGAAAGCAAGCAGGTGGCAAACCGTTTGCGTTGGGTTGGTTATAAGAATAAGTTCTTCTCTACGGTACTGATTACGGAGGCTGGATTTGAAGGTACGAACCTCGACTCGAAGCTGCTGACGGAAGAGGGTTTCTTGAAGGAATTTAAGACTACCACTACGTTACCCTTCGACCTGCAAGGGAAGGAGGCTACTGCGTTCCGCTTCTATTTAGGTCCGAATAAGTTCGAGCTGATGAAGTCGTACGACAAGGGTGTGGCGGCCGATAAACAATTGGATTTGGAGAAATTGGTTCCGCTGGGTGCCAGTGTGTTTCGCTATATCAATCAGTACTTTATTATTCCGTTATTCGACTTCCTAGGTAATTATATTGGTAATTACGGGGTGATTATCTTCCTCTTGACGCTGATTGTTAAGACGCTCCTCTTCCCGCTGACCTACAAGTCTTATATCTCTTCGGCTAAGATGCGTGTACTCCGTCCACAGGTGGAAGAGATTAACGCTAAATTCCCCGGACAGGAGAAGGCGTTGGAACGTCAGAAGGCTACGATGGAGTTATACAGCCGGGCGGGAGCCAGTCCGATGAGTGGATGCTTGCCGATGCTGCTTCAGATGCCTATTTTGATTGCTATGTATATGTTCTTCCCATCGGCTATCGAGCTGCGCCATCAGAGTTTCCTTTGGGCGCATGACTTGTCTACTTATGATGCCATTGTGAGTTGGACGACCTACATACCTATCATCACTCCTTATTTCGGTAATCATATCAGTTTGTTCTGCTTGTTGATGACCATAACGAACATTGTTTATACCAAGTTCAATATGGACATGACGAACACAGGTCAACAACAGATGCCGGGTATGAAGATAATGATGTATACGATGCCGCTTATGTTCCTTGTATTCTTTAACCAGAATGCGTCCGGGTTGAGTTATTATTACTTTATCTCGACCTTGATCACGATTGTTCAGACGCTGATCTTCCGTTACACCATTAACGAAGATAAGCTGTTGGCCAAACTGGAGGCAAACAAAAAGAAACCGGCCAAACCGAAGTCCGGCTTTATGAAACGTTTGGAAGAGGCTCAAAAGGCTGCTCAGGAACAGCAGAAGAAAGCACAATCTACAAAAGGTAAACGATAAGACAGTTACTCTGTCTAATTTATACACAAAAGGAAATGGCACATTAGCGAGACTTCTCGCCGATGTGCCATTTCCTTTTTATACATCCTTTGGGGGGATTAGCGAGTCAAAAACTTGAGCGCTCGTTCCATATCATCAGGGGTATCGATGCCGATTGTCTCCTGAGAAGTAATGCCAACCTTGATTTTGTATCCATTCTCCAGCCAGCGGAGTTGCTCAAGACTTTCAGCCAGTTCGAGTGGAGACTGGGGTAACCTGGTGATCTCTTGCAAGGTGTCGGCGCGGTAGGCGTAGAGGCCGATGTGTTTGTAGTAGGTGTGGTTGGGCAACCATTCGGTATGCTTCTTACCACGCAGATAGGGGATGATGGAACGGCTGAAGTACATTGCTTCGTTGTCCTTATTGAGCACAACCTTCGGTGTGTTGGCGTTGAAGAGCATGGTCTCGAAATCATCCTCCGGACGGAAGGGCTTTACGAGGGTGGCAATTTGCACGCTGCTGTCGGCGAAGCAGGCTTTGAGCACTTCTATCTGTTCCGGTTGGATAAAGGGCTCGTCGCCTTGTATGTTTACCACTACGTCGTAGCCGGATCCGGCTTTACAGTAGGCTTCAAAGCAGCGGTCTGTACCGCTACGGTGTTGATCGGAGGTCATCACTACCTGGCCACCGAAGGCGTGTACGGCCGCCTCAATGCGAACGTCGTCCGTAGCTACGCATACAGCGTCCAAGCAACCCTCTACCTGTTCGTAAACGCGTTGTATCATTGGTTTGCCGGCCATGTCGGCCAGTGGCTTACCCGGGAAGCGGGTTGAGGCGTAACGTGCGGGAATTATTCCTATAAACTTCATGTCTTTTCTGCTTTTTAATAAACTGTATTACCTTCGCTCAGGCTCAACACTTTGTCGTGTTCGCCTACTATCCAAACAATGTCGCCCTCCTCGAATAGGGTGGTGGGCGGTGGATTCTTAATGGAGGTTGCTCCGCGTTCAATACCAATCACCAGACAGGCGGCGCGGTCGCGTATGCCGGATTCCAGTATTGTACGGCCAATAAGGTTCGATCCTTCCACGATGACGAACTGTTCCATGTTCACCTCGTTGCTCTCCTGATGTTGTGTGTTGGAGAGTCGATAACGTTCTTCTATATAATTGTGAAACTTTTCCAGATCGCTGTCTGCACCCACTACCACTAGCTTGTCGAAGGGGTAGAGGCGCTCTTCGCCACCCGGGATGTTGATGCGCCGCTCGCCGCGAACGATGGTTACTACGTTGACGTTACATTTCTGGCGGAAGTTTAGTTCTTTAAGTGTATGTCCCACGCTGGGCGATGTTTGGCGTATCTCATAGTCTGCTAAGTGGAGGTCTCGTTCCAGCATGTGGTTGGCAAAGCGTTGCTTGATGGGGGCGCGGCGTTCGTACTCCTCTTCTCGAGCGGTTAGGTTGCTAAAGAAATGGCGCTCCATTTGGATGGAATGCTTTTTTAGGCGTTTCGAGAAGATGACGAGGGCAATCACAGTGGCAGCTATGGCGAGCGCTATGACTAGTGCCATATTCAGCAGATTGGCTACCGGTAGCATCACTAATCCGATGCAAAGCAGGATGCGCAGGATGATGAGCGACACGAGTGGCCCGCGGTTATATTTGTTGTCATGCCACAATTGCTGGTATTCTTCTGAATGATTTTTTTTCATCATAATAGCCCGCAGTAGGGGCGAAATAAGCAACAAGATAAGCGCCAATGAGATAATTTCGCCTTGTATTCCCGGCAGCTCATTGATGATAAAGGGTGCTGCTACCTCTAACCAGATAAAGATCATCACCAGCGTAACGGCTGTGTAGGTGCTGACAATGCGCACGAGTGCTTTTAGCAGTTTGTCCCATGCACTTTTTTGACGGATGGTGTTCGAACCGGAGGTATATCGTTCCAAAAAACGCATCCACGAGTGGGGCATGATTCGCTCAGCCACTTTGTAGGCCGGGTCGGCCATACGGATCATATAGGGGGTAAAGAAGGTGGTAACCACCGACACGGCGACTACGATTGGGTAGAGGAAATGATCTGTCACCTTTAAAGTCAGACCGAGTGATGCGATGATAAAGGCAAACTCTCCAATCTGAGCCAGCGAGAAGCCGGATTGTATGGCTATCTTGACCGATTGTCCGGAAAGCAACACCCCGAAGCTGGCAAAAAAGAGCTGTCCCACCATCACGACAACGGTAAGGATCAGGATGGGTATTTTATACTCCCAGAGCAAGACCGGGTCAATCAGCATACCGACGGAGACGAAGAAGATGGCGCCAAACAAATCTTTGACCGGCTTAACCAAGTGCTCAATACGCTCGGCCTCGATCGTTTCTGCCAGAATAGAGCCCATCACAAAAGCACCTAGCGCGGAGGAGAATCCAGCCCGGGTCGCCATAATAACCATCCCCAGACAGAGGCT
This sequence comes from Tannerellaceae bacterium, assembly GCA_036654795.1. Classification (GTDB taxonomy): domain Bacteria; phylum Bacteroidota; class Bacteroidia; order Bacteroidales; family Tannerellaceae; genus JAVVRI01. The sequence goes on along the minus strand of JAVVRI010000135.1, from coordinate 834 downwards.
GATGCTGACAATCAGCAGTGTTTCGTCATTAAGATATCTTTTTGCTTTTTTTAGGAATGAGGGGATTATATAGATCCCAACAACAAAACAGCAGAGCAGGAATACACCCAGCTTGATCACGCTGTCCAGCAACTCCATTCCCTCCACATGCTTGCTGACGGCCAAGGTGGAGAGCAGTACCATCAGCAAGACGGCAAACAGATCTTCTACCACCAGAATACCAAACACGACACCTGCGAAGCGTTGATTGCGCAAGCCCATATCATCGAATGCCTTAAAGATAATGGTGGTGGACGACATGGATAGCATCCCGCCTAGGAAAAGACTGTTCATCTGCCCCCAGCCGAGTGAGAGCCCGGCGGTATATCCCATCGTCATCATACCGATCACAATCGTGACGGCACCAATTACAGCCGTGCCGCCTACCTTCATCAGTTTTTTGAAGCTGAAGTCCAACCCCAATGCAAAAAGCAGGAAGATTACGCCTATGTCGGCCCATATCTGTATGCTCTCAGCGTTTGTTACCGTAGGAATTTGCTTGATGGCTGGTCCGGCCAGAATACCGGCAACAATATATCCCAGCACCACCGGCTGCTTTAACCACTTAAAAAGCAGCGTAACGATACCTGCCAAAGCAAGTATAATTGCCAGATCTGTTATTAAAGAGGGTATGTTAGACATTTTATTTTCATTGTTTATTCGACGGACAAAGTTAGCCAATTATTTTAAATATTGTGGCTCAATGTCCTAAAAACCTAGTGACATGATGTTATAAATTACTATATTTGTACCACCTTTAAAACAGAACAGTTATGGATAGAAAACGGTTACCGA
>JAVVRI010000134.1:0-7820 GCA_036654795.1 Tannerellaceae bacterium | reverse complement strand
TCAATTATAAATACGATTATAGAGGAAAGATAGAAACTTTCTGCAAAAGGCGCTTTCTCTTAGTGGACTTTTTTCTATGCAGCCTTGACCGAATCAGTTAGGATGGGATCGGAGCAATCGTAACCCTAACAGCAAGAAGCACTAATATCCTGCTTCCTAATGAAAAAGGGGGTTATTTGCCCGAAGTATGCCTTTTTTAGTACCTTTGTAGGTGGAATATTAAAATGAAGGGTTGTACGATGGATGGGAAAAGAGTTTTTGTAACCGGAGGAGCCAATGGGATTGGTCGGAGTATTGTTTCTGCATTCTCGAAAGTAGGGGCGCGTGTAGCGTTTTGTGATACGGATGAGGCAGCTGCGAATGAGTTGTGTAGTTCGTTGCCTTCGTTTGTTCTTTTTTGTAAGGCGGATGTGACGGACGAGGCTGCGCTGATAGAGGTTATCAACAAACTTATCAACAGCTGGGGTGATATCGACATCCTTATCAATAATGTAGGAATCAGTAAGTTTTCGCCTTTGGTGGAAACGACAGTTGAACAGTTCGACCGGATTCTTTCAACCAATCTTCGTCCGGTGTTCATAACATCGCAATTGCTGGCTGCTCATCGAAACAACAAGGAGGGTAAGCAGCGTTACGGCCGTATTGTCAACATCGCTTCTACCCGTGCTTTGCAAAGCGAACCCGGTTCGGAGGCGTATGCTGCTTCGAAAGGTGGAATTGTAGCCTTGACGCATGCGCTGGCCGTTTCGCTGAGCGAATATAACGTGACGGTGAATTGCATCAGTCCGGGTTGGGTTCAGAATGAAAACTATGCTTCTTTGAAGGCAACAGAACACCAGCAGCATCCTTCCGGCCGCGTAGGTCGTCCGGAGGATATTGCGAACGCTTGTCTTTTCCTTTGCGCGCCTGAGAATGACTTCATCAACGGTCATAACTTGGTCATTGACGGAGGAATGACCAAGAAGATGATTTATGCGGAGTAACGCATAGCCGCCTTGTTCTTCTGTTAATGGAAGGCTGGGAAGGCGAAAATCTGTGGCTCCATCTTACGCTTGATAGGGTTGAATTCATATTGCATGCCTACGCCAAAGCCGAAATCATCGTTTATCTTGAACTCCATCGATCCGCCCACGTTTGTGTGGTAGTAGAAGGGGTTGAGCAGCATGTGCGGATTGTTCTTCTCATTTGTGCTGTAGTTGGCATATTGTGCCCATGTGTTTAGTTTGAGCCAATCTGTTGCCTGATAGCTGACATGTGTATTTACGCCTCCCATAAAGCCCGGACTGGCGTTGAAGGGGGTAAAGTAACGGCCGGCAAAAGCACCTCCGCTTACTGTCCAAGCTCCGCTTTGCCAGCGTAAGGAGGGGTTGATGGAGGTTATGCCGCCTACACCCGGCCAAGTGGATTGCCAGCCGTGAACAAGCACACTCCAATTATCATTGATCGGTACGAAGGTGATCTCGTTAAAATCGAGCGCCATGGGCGAAACCTGTCGCAGCATGGGGGCAAACACATTGAAATAAGGTTGATAGGCAGAGGAGAGTATCTGCATATCCATCGGTCGCTCATCCAGTCGGGTAGGGGCTTCGGGGTTGAAGTGGCGCAAACGTGCGTCCAGCTCACGGGTGGTGGATGGAGTGTAGCTTTTAAAAGAGAATTTTGGGATATTCAACGCATACGTCTGCCGCCGGGGGATGGCTGTCAGCCGTCCCTCTTTATTCAGCATAAACTCCAGATCACTTTGCGCGCCTGCGCTTAGCACAAGTAGCAAAAATACCAGTAATAAGTAGATTCGTTTCATATTGCTTCCATGTTAAGGGCTGCAAGATAAGTGTTATTTTGCAAAGGAATGCATGCTTGAACCAATTATTCACTTCGCAAAGTCTTTACCGGATTGCATGAGGCGGCGCGATAACTGTGCCAGCTAACGGTAAGTAAGGTGATGACCAGCACAATAACGCCCGACAGCAGACAAGTAAGCCCGCTTACCTCCGTCCGGTAAACAAATCCATCCAGCCAACGACTTAGCAGATACCAAGTGCCGGGCACGGCAAGGCAGCAAGCGAGGCCGATCCAGCCAACAAACCGGCGGTTGAGCATCCACATCAATTCCCTTGTGGTAGCTCCGTTCACTTTGCGGATGCCGATCTCTTTTATGCGTTGCGCCGTGGCGTAAAGCGTTGTGCCGAACAGTCCGAAGCAGGTCAGGAAGAGGCTGATCAGCGAATACATCAGCAGGAGGTGCGAAAGGGCGATTGGGCGTTTGTTACGAAGCAGGAACTTTTGGTATAGGTCGGTATATTTGAATAGTTGACCGGGGTTTACCTTCTTCCAAGCTTGCTCGATGAGGGCTAATTGCTGCTTCTTGTCTCCATCGAGCCGAATGCAAAGATAGTTGGCCGGAAATTTGTCCCCTTTTCCAAGGTAGGTAATGGAGGGGGCAATTGCCTCTTCTAGCGAATTGGTGTATAGGTTGTCGATGATGCCGGCAATCATTACTTCGGGCGTGTCGGTCTGTCCTGAGCCAAAGTCGGGATAATAGTCTTTGACCGACTTGCCGATGGGGTTTTCGTCACGAGGAACCAGCAGATCGACAAACTGTTGGTTAACGTAGGCCGGCATGGGGTATTGGGCAAAGGCTTTTTCGAGCGAAAGTCCTTTCCTGATTTGCAGGCTGAGCATCTCCAGCAATCCTTTATCACCTGAGAATTGCATGAGTGGGTAATAACTTTCACTGCCATCCGGATGCTTGATGACGATTTGTCGCATGCCGCCATGAACCAGCGAACCATTCATCAATGTGGGCTCAGGCAGGTTGGGCTTCCGCTTTAGCTCCTCGGCTAGGGGACGGATGTAGGCTGGACTGTCCGTCTGGTTTCCTATCTCAATCAAGTCCTGATAAGCGGCGCCACTTCTTTGGATCAGTCGTGTTTGGTTGTTTACCGTCAGTGTTGCCATAATCAGGGCTATTGAGATCGCATATTGTGTAATGGAAAGAGCGGTCACGATGGTTCGTTTCTGTTTGCCGCTGAAGGATGTTTTATATTCGGCTCCGGAGAGGGTATAGATCTTCCGGCTCATATATAGTGCCGGAATCGTGGCAAGTAGCAACATGAGTGCAACAATAACCGGCAACACCTGCGGGTTAAAGAAGAAGGCAGTATGTACGCTGCCTGAAACGAGGCTGTTAAATAGTGGAATCAGATCGCGCGTAATCAGCAGTGAGAGTAGGAAGGAGACAAAAACCGTTAGCATCGTGTCGGTAAAGAGCTGCCGGGTGATCTCGTCCGGACCGGCTCCCATTAACCGTTGCGTATGAATCATCCGTACTTGTTGCAGCGTGCGCGAGAAGTTCAGATTGATATAGTTAAAGCAGGCAATCAGTAGTATTAGCAGGGCAGAGGCAAGTCCCACATAGAGCAACGTTGATTGTTGACGGCGGATAAAGGAAATGCTCTCCATCGCATAGGTCTGAAAATGGCTTTCCCGTAGTGTGCTGAGGCGATAGTTACTGTCCTCGCCATTGAATCCCTGTATTTTGTCTGCCTTCAACCGTTCGCTGAAGGCTTGCGTGTCGATGGGGTGGTGGGTCATTAGCAGGCTGACGCCGCCATTGTAAGGGTTCGCGTTTACTGTTAGTGCATCAAAGGTAAGAAGCGCTTGGTCGCGCTCTTTCAGCACGGCGGCTACTAGGTAGGTGGGGTTGAGGTCTATTTCCTTTTCATTTGCATAAAAGCCTTGGTTTGCCCGGCTGATTGTTACGGTTGCCCCTTTTGCAACCGGGTCGCCGGAGCCAAAGAGGAGTCGGGCTTGCCTCTCGGTGAGTGCTATCTTATTCGGTGTCGTCAGCACATCGTTTAGGTCGCCATACAATACCTCGTAAGGGAAGAAGCGCGGAAAGGAGGGATCGACCGTTATTAGCTGCATCGGTTCATATTGTGTAGAATCTGCTTTAAAGTAATTCATCTCTATTGACTGGAAGCGAAGATAATCCTCTACCTCCGGATATTGGTCTTTCAGCATTGGGGGAATGTCTCCTGTGATGAATGAAACTCTTTTTCCTGATTGCATCGGCGAGCTCTGGCTCATATAGTAAATCCGATCGCGAGCCGGATTGCCCGCCTCTACCTCAAATTCATGAATCACGAACGCCACCAACAGATTGGTACAAGCCAGGCCGATTGCCAAGCTCAATATGGAAATGATGGCGTACGTCTTATTACGCCACCAACTGCGAAATACCAGTTTAAAAGATATTGCTCTCATCCTATTCTTCGTTTTATGCTTCGCCAAAGCTATACCTATCCCCTCGATCCCGCAATAAGAAAAAGCAATAAAACAGCAACCCACCCACATATTGTCCAATAATTAGACAGTGAAGCGAACAGGTTGGGGCGTTTCTATCGGTTCCGTAATAAAAAAGTTTATATTTGTGGTAGATTGAAAATTGATAAATAACAGGTTGCTTTGTTATGCGAAATGAAAAGATTGTATTGGTGGATGATAACGAGGCGGTGGTTAAGGCGCTTCGGATAATTCTTTCGCGTGTGTTTAAAACGGTAGTGGCTGTTTCTATGCCCACCCTGCTCCCGGCCTTGCTACGTGAGGGGGATGTGGATGTGGTCTTGCTGGATATGAACTTTGGTGTCGGCAAGCAATCCGGTGGCGAAGGCCTTTTCTGGTTGGAGCGTATCAGGGAAGGTGGAAATCCTCCTGCTGTTGTGCTGATTACTGCCTTTGGAGACATTGAGTTGGCCGTATCCGCATTAAAGAAAGGGGCGGCAGACTTTGTGGTGAAACCCTGGGATAATGATAAACTGATAGCCGTCTTGATGGCGGCGGCTGATCAACGCCGGCTTGTGCAATCAGAGACGCCGCTCACCCCTAAAGAGCCATCCGTTCAAGAGGACGAACTACCCGATGCTGCCCATTTACCCTTGTTGTTGCTCAATTTCTTTCTCAATAAGTATGCCGTTATGTACGGAAAACCTTTCCCTGTACTTGAAAAAGAGGCAGAACAGAAGCTGCTTTTAGCCTTGGGGCAAGCAACGATGCAGGCCTTTGAGCAATGTGTTGAGCGGGCGGTCTTACTTAGCAACTCAGCAATGCTGACTGTGTCTGATTTTTATTTGGATGAATTAACCGGCTCCTTTCCGCTTACATTGGAGGCGATGGAGAAGCAATTTATTACGGAAGTACTCAAAGAGAAGAAGGGAAACCTAACGCTTTGTGCCCAACAATTGGAGATCAGCAGACAGACGCTATACAACAAAATGAAGAAATACGATTTGTAGTTATGAACCCTCTTTTAAACAGTTATAAACCGGTTAATAGAACCTCGTCAACAGGATATACACAAGTTGTTAACGGTATGATGTGTATAACTCTGTTGATAGTACTCCGGCGCGTAGGGTTATCAACACCCTATTCTGCCGGTGTGTCGGATAGAGTTTGTATCTTTGCGCTCCCTAAGCAGAAAGGAGGTCTCTATGTATAGCCGGAAGCTTTATTTTCTTTTGTTTGGAAGCATTGTCCTGATCGTCCTGTTTGCTTTGTTAGGAGCCTTTTTGTTGATAAACGACATTAGTTACACCTTGTCCTTTGGTTGCCTGATTGTTATCCTGTTGATAAGCCTGTTTGTAATCCGGTTAACAAACCGATTTAACCATAAAATAGCTACCTTTTTTACAGCCATCCAGTGCCGGGATTACTCCCAGTTCTATCCGGAAGAACAGACAGACCGCTCCTTATCCAGCCTCTATTCCGACATGAACCGGATTACCAAGCAATTGAATGACAGCCAGACGGAAGTAGAGGAAAAACGTCTTTATTATGAAGGAGTGATCCGTGTGTTGACGCATGAGATGCGCAATTCTATTGCCCCCATCGCCTCCCTATCCGCAGACTTGTTGAAACATCCCGAAACTTATCAGGCCGAAGAGGTGAGCGAAGGGCTGGCTGTTATCAACAACCAAGCAAAGAGCCTGACGGCCTTTCTCGATTCTTATCATCGCCTGACCCATCTCCCTGAACCGGTGCTGCAGGTGGTACCGATTAAACCGCTCTTTCAAAAACTAAAGCGCCTACTTTGTGCCGAACCGGAGAGTGAACGGATACAGTATGTTTTCTCCTCAGCGGATCTCTCTCTTTCTGCTGATCCTAATCTGCTCGTCTTGGCTTTGATCAATTTGATACGAAATGCTCTCCAGTCCATAGCAGGACAGCCGGATGGGAAGGTTACAATCGAGGCCTTCGAGGGGGCTAAGCAGCGCTATATAATAATAGCAGACAACGGTCCGGGCATTCCTGCCGAACGATTGTCTGCTATCTTTACTCCTTTTTATTCTACCAAGCCGGGAGGTAGCGGCATTGGTCTTAGTCTCTCCTTTCGCATCATGCGTCTTCATAATGGAACCCTTAGCGTAACCTCTCAACCAGGTGAGCGGACAGTGTTCAGGATGGAGTTTTGTCCTGTTTAGTATCCCAACTCGAACGGTTGTTTGGTGGCAGGAAGTCCGTCACTCATCCAAGCGGGTTGGGGGCTACCGGTCAGGTAATGGCTAAAGAATTGATACATGCGCTTCTGGAAGTCAATACGGTTTGCCATGCGCATTGGCCAGTGGGGCTCGGTGGTGTAGTTGAGTAACCAAGCAGGCTTTTGCAGCCGTTTCAATGCGACAAAATATTCGATGCCTTGATACCAAGGCACATGTCCGTCGGCATCGTTGTGCATGATGAGGATCGGGGTTTGTACTTTGTTCATGTTGAAAAGGGGCGAGTTCTCCAAGTATAGCAGGGGGGCGCTCCAAGGCGTACCGCCTATACGGCTCTGCTCGTGTTCGTACTGGAAGGAGCGTGCCATTCCTGACCCCCAGCGGATGCCACCGTATGCGCTGAACATATTTACGACTGGCGCACCGGACTCAATGGCTGCAAACAGCGTAGTGCGTGTGGCCAGATAGGCCACCTGATAGCCGCCCCAGCTATGTCCTTGCGCAGCGATTGCCTTTTCGTTGATGTATCCTTTTGCAATAAGAGAGGTAATACCGGGCATTACGCAATTGAAGCAACTCTCGCCCGGATAACCGTCCACGTAGCGGATGTCGGGGTTGAAGATGATATACTCGTGACTATTATAGAAATGATAATCCAGCGTAGAGCGGTGGGGTTCCGGCATGTGGTAGTTGTAGAGCGTTTCTGAATTGCGCTCGTAGAAGTTGACCACCATCGGGTACTTCTTGTTCGGATCGAAGTTCTTCGGTTTGTAGACAACTCCTTCCAGCCTGCGGCCATCCAATGAGAGCCAGGACACCAACTCGGCCGTTCCCCAGTTTAGTCCCTTTTGTTGTGCGTCGCCATGCGTTAGTTGTACGGATTGCTTGAAGCTACCGGTTGTTAGGCGGATATCCGGATATTGTTCGAATGTTTCGGCTGTGTAGATCAGCGCGTCTGCCTGTTTGGCCTTTATCGGCTTTTTTAGTAGGAAATTGCCGGATATGAGCACTTCCGGCGCTTTGGGCGCGTTAAGGTGGGCGGAGTAGTATCCTGAACCTTTGCTTGTTTCGTTAAATCCGTTTAGCAGTTGCGGTTGGCTCAGGTCTATAGCGCGTGTCTCCTTATCTAGTTGAATCAGGCGATAGCTGATGGCGTCTTTTCGTCCGTTTACCGTCAGGTTGATCGGAGTTATGGAGGCGTCTGGTGCAAACTGCCAGATGTCGTAACGGTCGTATATGAGCAGTTGCTTGTCGCCCGTTGTCCATCCGGCTAGACCGTGTGCGGGGGCGTAGTTTGGTACATCATTCTCTTCGTCCCAAGCGGTG
>JAVVRI010000133.1:467-7863 GCA_036654795.1 Tannerellaceae bacterium | reverse complement strand
CGTAGAGTATTGGAAGAGCGTAGATTTAAATAGTAACTACAAATTTAAGGTAAAGTATCAAGTAACATGTAAATGCCGTTTCTTTCCTCTTTGGTTAGTGACTTTTCATAAATTAATACACGTTGCGTTTGCACTTCTAAATTGAACTTACGATTGACTATCCAGTAAACCAAAGGATCAATAAGAAAGTACCGAGTATTTAACTAAACTTTAACTATTATAGGAGGCACTCTGGAAAGTTAAGTTAAGTAATATTCTGTATGTTTGCGTTCAGAAACATTTAAACCATCTTATCTAATATGGACGAACAAAGAAAAGATCAACTGCACTACCTTTCAACCAGTAGCACAGACGAAGAATGGGGCATCGTAGTGACAACAGCCGGCTACCAGTTTATACCTCCCAAAGGACAATACCCCCTCTCCCATCATCCCAAAGACTACGACTTTAAGCCACAGACAGGACGCATTCTTAACGAATACCAACTAGTATATATCACAAAGGGAAGCGGACGTTTCTCTTCACAGTCCTGCAAAGAGCAGAAGGTGGCCGCCGGCACAATGATTCTGCTATTTCCCGGCGAATGGCACAGTTACTACCCCGACAAAGAAAGCGGATGGGACGAATATTGGGTAGGCTTCCGCGGTGTACACATCGACCGCAGGGTGGAACGAAGGTTCTTTACAAAGGAGGAACCACTCCACCGGATCGGGTTGAGCGCCACCCTTATCGGACTCTACGAAGATATATTGAAGTTTGCCGCCCAAGAGAAGTCCGGCTACCAACCAATGATATCCAGCATCGTACTCCACATTCTGGGCACCGTCTACTACAAAGACAAGAACAATGCCTTCACAGATACCTACATCGTGGACAAAATTAACGAAGCACGCATCCTGATGAAGGCAATTGACGGAGAGCAGCTTTCGCCAGAAGAGATAGCCTCGCGCCTCGGACTGGGCTACTCGTGGTTCCGGCGGATGTTCAAAGAATATACCGGCGTATCACCCACGCAGTACCAACTACAGCAGAAACTACTCCGTGCCAAGGAGATGTTAACCGGATCGGTGCTCAACATCTCGGAGATTGCTTACGCCCTCCACTTCGAGAATACCGGCCAGTTCTCTACCTTCTTTAAAAAGAAAGAGGGCGTTACGCCCTCTGACTTCCGCGAACGAGCCCACTGAAACGGACGGTTAGCCGAGGCGATGCTTATAGAGGCGCGCCATGGCTTTCTGATACTCGTTTTGGAGCAGGATGTAATTTCGCATACTATCGTAAAGGGTACTGACCTCGACGAAGTATTCAATCATACTGATCTGGCCAGAGCGAATCGCTTTGCTGAGTAAAAGAAGATTCTGACGACTCTTGAGTAGACGGTCGTACTCGTCAATGGACGTTTTGAGAGCCAGCGCTCGGTCGTAGAGCCCCTGCAATTCGCTTTTCACCACGAGCGATGTGCTTTCCAACTGCAAATCGGTATAGATCGTCTGTGCCTTGGCCTGCTTCACCTTGTTACGATTTGCGAAGAGGGGAATGCTGACTCCTACCAAGAAACCATTGAAACGCTCGCCACCCATCGCTGTGTTTAGGCGATAACCCAACTCAAAGCCAGGCAAGTGTTGCGCCTTCATGACGCCCACCAGCCTACGGGCAGCCACCCGGTCGCTCTCCAACGAACGCAGCTTCAGATTGGCCGGAAGGGCTTCCCGGCAAAGGTCGGCAAAGGACAAAGCAACCTCCAGCGGAGCATACACTGTGTCGGCGAAAGCAATCGGGAGGCCTCCGTTCAACGCAGCAAGCTCTTGCAAACGGGCATCGCGGGCAGAGCGATTCATGCGAGCTTCGCTTCGTGCATTGAGGAGTTCGAGATCTATTTTGTTTACCTCCAACACATTTGCATCTCCGGTTGCCAAACGAACGGCGTAGAGGGAGGCCAGCTCAGTAGCATTATTAAGTCGCAACTCCAACAACTGTTGCTGCTGATTAAGGAAGACAAGGTCAAGGCAAAGCTCCTTTGCTTGCAAGAGTATCTGCTGACGAAAGGCAGCAGCCTCATGGTCGAAGCCGACGGAGCGGGTACGTGCCAACTTCCCCTTCTCCCGATAGACCGTTGGAAAACTGAAGGACTGGCTAGCCACTAGTTCACCCTGCATGCCAAGTTCCTCCTTGTTTCCATACTGATGGCTATAAGAGACGGAGGGGTCGGGCAGGTTATTATCTAACCGAGTTTCAATCTTTCGAGCGAGAGTGAACTGAATATTTGCCCGAAGCTCCTTGTTGTTCGTTTCGATGCTACGAAGCACCTCGTCTACTCTGGTCTGTCCACTTGCCGGAAAGGCAAAGCAGACAGTAAGAGCAGCGATAGTAATATATTTTTTCATTCTTTGATCGGTTTTGCAGGATGTGTATCCTTGTTCATGATAAGATATACAATAGGGATAATGAAGCCGTTGAGGAAGGTACTCGTCAACAGTCCGCCAAGTATGACGGTAGCCATCGGACTCTGTATCTCATTACCCGGTAGGTCGCCGTTCAGCGCCAAAGGTATCAATGCCAGAGCAGAGCTGAGCGCCGTCATCAGGATCGGATTAAGACGGTCCATTGAGCCGTGTATCACCGCCTCGCGAAGTGGCATGCCCTCGCTGCATAGCTGCGTATAGTGGCTGACCAGCAACATACCGTTGCGCGTGGCAATACCGAAAAGGGAGATGAAGCCAATAACAGCCGGTATGCTGACTACTCCGGAAGTCAAACGAAGGATAAATACACCACCAATCAGTGCCAACGGCAGGTTCAGCAGAATCACAAGACTCTCCTTCACATTCTTGAACTCATTGAAGAGCAAAAGGAAGATGACCAACAGAGAGGCAAGAGAGGTAAGAAGCAGGGTACGACTGGCGGCCTGCTCGCTTTCAAACTGTCCGCCATACTCAATGTGGTATCCTTCGGGCAGCTTGACGGAGAGACCGACCTTCTGCTGTATCTCGTTTACAACACCACGCAAGTCACGACCGGAGACGTTGGCACTGATCACGATCTTGCGCTTCACGTTCTCGCGGTTGATAGTGTTCGGGCCGGTTACGGAGCGCACCTCTGCAATATAGCTAAGTGGCACCTTGCGGCCACCGGCATCGATCATCAGGCTGCGAATATCCTCAGCCGTGGCACGACTCGCATCTGAGGTCTTGACGGTTAAATCGAAACTCTTGCCTCCGTCGTACACTTGGCTAACGACCTCGCCACCTAACATAACATTAACATATTCCTCAAACTCAGGCAGCGAAATACCGTATTTAGCCATCAGTTCACGCTCGGGCACGATAGTAAGTTGCGGACGTTCAATCTGCTGCTCTACCTTCAAATCAACTACGCCGGGGACGGAACTAATGGCTGCCTTCACCTCATTGCCAATGGCAAACATCCGGTTCAAGTCGGTACCGAATAGCTTAATGGCAATATTGGCCTCCGTTCCGGAGAGCATGGCGTCGATGCGGTGAGAGATGGGCTGACCAATCTCAATATTTGCACCGCTAATAGCGGAAAGTTTGCTACGCACGTCGTTCATCACCTCCTCACGGCTACGCTCCTTCAGTTCGAAGGGGGCTTCTATTTCGGAGACGTTGACGCCCAAGGCATGTTCGTCCAGTTCGGCACGACCGGTCTTGCGGGCTACAGTCTGAATCTCCGGCACCTGCATCAGCAACTCCTCAGCACGACGCCCCATGCGGTCGGACTCGTCCAGAGAGATACCGGGCAAAGAGCTTACGTTGATCGTAAACGAACCTTCGTTGAATGGCGGCAGGAAACTTCTACCCAATGTAAAGAAAAGTCCGACAGCAACGACAAAGAGGACAAAGGTTACTCCAAGCACCGCCTTGCCATGCGCCAAAGCACCCTTCAAGAAAGTACCGTACCAGACCTTCATCGTTCGTGCAACGAATGGTTCGCGCACAACCTTCTGCGCATCACCACCCAGAAGATAACTACAAAGCACCGGCGTAAGCGTCAACGCCACCACCGTAGAGGCAAACAACGCCACGATAAAGGCAACCCCAAGCGGCATCAGCATACGTCCCTCCATCCCAGTTAGGAAGAAAAGAGGCACAAAGCTAACTACTATAATTAATGTAGAGTTCAGAATCGGCATACGCACCTCGCGAGAAGCGTTATAGATCACATCCAACAGCGAATGTCTTACCTCGGGAGGCAACGTACGATTCTCGCGGATACGCTTGTAGACGTTCTCAACATCCACAATCGCATCATCCACCAACGAGCCGATAGCAATCGCCATCCCGCCCAAGCTCATTGTATTGATGGTAAGTCCCATATAATGGAGCACCAAGATAGATACCAGCAGCGAGAGCGGCAGCGCCACAAGCGAGATAACCGTTGTCCGCACGTTCATCAAGAAAAGGAATAGGATCACGACAACAAAGAAGCTACCTTCCAGCAAACTGTTCTTCACGTTGTTGATAGAACTGTCAATAAAGCGGCTCTGGCGAAAGATGTCGGTGGAGACATGCACATCGGGCGGCAAGCTCTGCTGGAGTTCGGCCAGAATAGCGTCCAGATGAGCAGTCAGGTCGATGGTGCTGGTGTTTGGCTGTTTCGTCACAGTGATGATAACAGCAGGCAGGCCGCGTTCGGAAGCGGTACCCAGTTTCGGGCTTTTGCCGCCAATGACCACATCAGCCACATCGCCTAACAGGATAGGCACGTCGTCTACTGTCTTAATCACCCCCTTGGCAATCTCGTCCACCTTGGCGGTGGAGAGGATCCCGCGAATAATGTATTCGTTATCGTACTCATAGAGCACACCACCATTGGCGTTGCGGTTCATGTTGCGACAGACGGCCATCACCTCGTCCAGCCCCACTGCGTAATGCTTCATGCGGGCAGGATCTAGTTGTATTTGATACTCTTTTATGTCACCGCCAATCACCGCCACTTGCGCCACACCTCCGGTGGAAAGTAGGCGGGGACGGATCGTCCAATCAGCCAGCGTCCGGAGGTCGAGCAACGATGTAGAGTCTGCCGTAAGACCAACAATCAGCATCTCACCCAAGATGGAGGACTGCGGTCCCAAAGTTGGCTTGCCTACATTATCGGGAAGGCTCTCCCCCACTACGGCCAACTTCTCGGAAACAATTTGGCGGGCACGATAGATATCCGTACCCCACTCGAACTCCACCCAGACCACAGAGAATCCTGTCGTAGACGAAGAGCGCACGCGGCGTACATCCGTCGCACCGTTAACAGCTGTCTCCACAGGAAAGGTAACCAGTTGCTCCACCTCTTCAGGTGCCATACCACCGGCTTCGGTCATGATAACAACTGTAGGCGCATTCAAGTCCGGAAAGACATCTACGTCCGTATGAAACGCAGTATATGTGCCGGCAATCATCAACAATAGGGCACAGACCAACACCACCAGACGGTTGTGTAGTGAGTAATAGATTATTTTATTTAGCATTTTCTATTCCTCCTCCGATTAATGGCTATGTGAATGAGCCGGTATAGCGCTGGATGCAGAAGCCAGTTTGATCTGGTATGCCCCCTTCGTCACAACCACATCGCCGGGCTTGAGACCGGAGAGTATCTGCACCTCAGAACCGTTATCTGCACCGAGCGTCACCTCCTGCTTCTTATAACCCTCCTCATCCAAGCGAAGGTAGGCAAAGAAGAGTCCCTGCTCCTCCACCAACGCCGTGATAGGCAATACAAGTACACCGTCCATCGAAGTTGACAATAGGAATATCTCTACAAACGAACCCGGAATAACGGCACCTTTGTTATCGAATTCGAAAGTAACGGGGACATAAAAGGAGTTCGCATCCGACGCCTTTCCGTAAGTAAGCAATCGGCCGTGTAGTTCGTCCAAGCGATAGACCGCCCGGTCATACGGAGTACGGAAGTTTGCAGAACGTATCCGATGCAGGTCGTTGTAGTACCTCTCCGACACCTCAGCACGCAACACAAGGCGGCGGCTTTGGGCAATCGTGGCCAAAGGCTGACCAACGACTACATAATCGCCCTCCTTTACCTGAATATTTTTCAGGTATCCGCCAAGCGGAGCGTTCACAGAGATGCCTCGCGCCGTCTGCTTACCGGCAATGGCTTCGTAGGCAACCCTAGCTGTTTCGTAGCTGAGACGTGCCTGGGCAAAATCCTTTTCTGACACAATACGGTCGGCAACCAACTGTTGCATTCGCTCGTACTCCTTGCGGGCTGTTTCGTATGCGTACTTTGCCTTTAGGGAGGCGTCACCATCTGAGAGACCGGAGGAGGCAATGCTAAGCACCGTCTGCCCCTTCGCCACAGCCGTACCCTCCACAAATGGAAGGTTGCCGAAGCGGACAACACCAGCCACCGTGGCCACGACGACCGACTCGTCGCCTTGCGCTGTCTGTATACGGCCAGTCGTTTTAATGACGTTCGTAAACGGTTCCGGCTGCATTATTTTTGTTTCTAAACCGATAGCCTCAGCCATAGCGGGCTTGAATATGATTTCATCGGCATGGGTGGTTTCGGACGGTTCGGCGGCATGATCGTGATCGGTCTCGGCAGCGTGGTCGTGATCATCGTGTCCCTTAGGGGCACTGTTTCCAGCGCAGGATGCAAACAGACAGACACAGAGTGCCCATAGAATATATTTCTTCTTCATTATGATAATTCGTTATGTATTAATAGTAACAAGAGCGCACCTCGTCCTGTTCAAGGAAAGGCAACGCATAAAGAAAAGAAAATTATATCCGGGCAGGGGGCGCGCGAAGGCCAGTCGCACGCGCCACCCAGTGATCGCGCAACGACTCGATATAGACAGGTTCCTCCCAAAGGAAGACAATGTCTCGATTCAGTAATTCGGAAGGATAGAGATAGGCAAAAAGAGTCAGGAGCGGATATAAATGCAACATCGCGTCTCCACCAGTAATATGCGATTCGAGGGACGTAAAGAGTGCCTGGTTGTGGCCGTTGCAGCCACAATCATGCGCAGCGTGCCCACTAGCATCAGCGCTATGATCCGTGCAGTCGTCCCTATCCGCAGACTCAGCAGCCTCTGCCAGCAACGAACGATAGCAGGGCAAACCGTTCGCATGATGATGATGAGGCACCACAACCGAGAACAGCAGCAGGATACCGGCTACGAGCAAAGTGTATTGGATGACTCTTTCTTTCAACATTCTCATGCAGAGGGGGGGATGCGTATTGGGTTAAGCGCAGATGTGCTGCCTACGCTCAATAAAATCTTTCATAAAAGAGACCGTCTCCTCAATACCTAGCACAGAGGCATCAATGGAGCAGTGATACGAAGAGGCTACGCCCCATGCTTTGTTGGAGTAATAGTTATAGTAAGAAGCGCGAGACTTATCAATCTTAATCATTTGCTCCT
>JAVVRI010000133.1:0-457 GCA_036654795.1 Tannerellaceae bacterium | reverse complement strand
CGCGATTCTCCAACGAGTTATGGATAAAGAAAGTGGTACAATCCGGATTGTCGCGCAGGATGTAGTCCGCACAGCGCCCGACTAGAACGCACGATTCAGCATCCGCCAATTTGCGTATGGCGTCGCTTTGCAGCAGGAACAAGCCGTCGTTCGATAGTATGTTATTATAAGGAGCAAACATACCCATATAGGAATAACCCATCGAGAAGGCATACGCCAATCCGCTGGAAGCCTGTTCGTCGGCCTTCTCAAACACCTCTTTACACAAGCCGCTGTCGCGGGCAGCAATTGCCATTAGCTCTTTGTCATAGTAAGTAATGCCAAGCGCCTTTGCCAGCTTCTCGCCTATCTCTCGCCCACCGCTACCAAACTGGCGGCCGATGGTTATGATTGTTTTATGCTCCATTCCTTTTTCAGTCATTTAGTTCTTGACGGCAAAGATATTACTTTTATGCAG
>JAVVRI010000132.1:0-7896 GCA_036654795.1 Tannerellaceae bacterium | reverse complement strand
TGTGAAAGGAGATTCGGATATTTCTATTTTAAGGTCACTCCAGGAAAGCATGAGTACTAGCTTGTATTGTTTTTTTGAGAGAATAGTAACTTTATTCACGAAAGGTATAGGAAGAAGAAGAAAATAATGTATATTTGTTCTTCATTATAAGAAACAAACAAGATCTACATATATATGGAGCGGTATTTGATTATTAAGACAAGAGATGAGTTGTTACGAATCAAAATAGGGCAGATTCTTTATTTTGAAGCGGATCGGAATTATACTAAGCTACTGCTGTCTAATGGTATTCAGTTTACATTTGCAATTAATATAGGAAAGATTGAGGAAATACTTGAAAAACAGGTGGCAGGATGTAGTACTATTTTGATGCGTGTGGGTAAAAGTCATATTATTAATAAAAATCATATTCTTCAGATAAATCTACCCAAACAGAAGCTGCTTTTGCTTACTGCCGAAGGTAAGCCCCGCGAACTGATCATATCGAAAGATCCTTTGAAGGTGCTCAAAGAGTCGTTGGAAAAAGAAATGGGTAAAACGGAAGAGGCCAAAATAGAGGAGAATGCTAAAATGCTAGAAGATACTAAGGCGGAAGAAGATACAAAATGATTAAAGTATGATTATTAGAATAGGAAAGGCGGACGATAATGATTTCGTGGTAGGCGATCTTCATGTTAGTAGGCATCACGCACGTTTGGTTCGTGACGAAGAAGGGTTTTGGCTGCTTGAAGATCTAGGTTCAACGAATGGTACTTTCGTAAATGGAAGCCAGATTATTAAGAAGCATGTCGCTTTGACTGATGTCATTAAATTGGGAGATAGCTATAGTGTAAAGGCTGAAGAGATCTTAAAGTATAACAACGACTATAGTGAAGAGTTTGCTTCGCTAAAGCACGTGTATGATAAGTATGTTGAAGCAAAGGTTAAGATACAATCCTCTAATCAATTTAAGACTAGATTGTTCCAATCTCTTCCATTTGCCCTCCCGGGTGTTGTGGGAGTAGTGATTGGTTTCTTGGGAAAAGGAAGCCCGGAGTTGTTTGGGCTTAGTCTTTTTATTACGATTTGCGCACCAACGGTCGGTATTTACCTCGGAGCCAAGCAGTCCGCCAAGGTTCCTCAGCAGTTGCAAGATATTGCAAATCAGTTTAAAATAGATTACGTGTGCCCTAAATGTGGTACGTTTTTAGGTGAAATACCTTGGGAATCACTCAAAAACAGGAGGCAATGCCCCATCACTGCTTGTAAGGCGAAGTGGGTGAGCGAGTAAGGTTTCGTATGCAAAAGCAAGCGTTTCGTACAGTAAACCCAATCGTGTGATTATAAGGGAGTATTAGAGGCATGCTAATCAATTACTTTTCCTACTTTTGCTTCCATAAAACATTCAAAAGTCAAATTTTATGCGAGGAGAGGAATATACATTCGTTACATTAGACAGCGACGACGCTATTTTGTCGGATGCCGTTGTGGTTGATGTGGACGAAGGAGGCGATTTCGCGGCAGATGCCGTGTTTGTAGACGATGGTTCAGATGGTTTTGATTTTATCACCCTTTCAGATGATACGGTGATGATGTCTGATAACGATATGCAAGATCTGTATTCAACGGATATTGACGGATCAGATATATCATTTATGATATGATTTCTGTCCGGTGTCCATATTGCCATGTAGGATTGAAGGTAGACGAGGGGAAGCTTCCCCTCGGCATTACCTCTTTTAAATGTCCAAAATGTAAGCAGGCAATTCCTATGTCTGCTCTTTCTTCGGAAAAGAAGCAATCTGTTGATGATGCTGAAACTATGTTGGTTCAGCCGTTAAAAACAAGTACCGGTAAGATAACAGTGCTACCTGATGTTGACACTCAGGAGCAAGTTTTTCCCCTTTATGAAGGTGTTGCCTTGATTGGTCGTTATTCTGCTGCATCGGATGCAACGATTCGTGTTGTTACAGAAGATCGCTCAATGAGTCGTGAACATATACGCATCGAAGTCAGAAAAGATGCAAAAGGAGGATACAAACATTATTTATCTGACAATAATAGTAAAAACCATACGTTATATAATAGCAATTACTTAGGGGACGAAGAGGTGGTTGTTCTGAATAATAATGACGAAATTATTATAGGTAGAACAGTTCTTCGCTTTAATGAATAAATTCATTTATGCTATGACTATAACTATTGGTAAACCGTGTGCTATTTGTGAGATAGGAGGGAGGCAGAATAATGAAGACTCTATCTATCCATTGCCTGAAGCAGTAACTACCGATCAACAGCTCTTTATTGTTTGTGATGGCGTAGGGGGGGCGGATAAAGGTGAGGTAGCCAGTGCGTTGGCTTGTGAATCGTTGCATACCTATTTCTCTACTTTTCTGGAAGGGGAACCGACTAATGAATTTATTAATAAGGCAGTCCGATATATTGAAGCACGTTTTGACAGCTATGTGGTGCTACATCCTGAAGCAAAGGGTATGGCCACCACGCTCACAATGCTTTATGTCGGTACGTCTGGTGTGATATTGGCACATATTGGCGATAGTCGCATTTATCATTTCCGTAACGGTGCTATTTTGCATCAAACAGAAGATCATTCGCTTGTAAACTCTCTACTTAAACTAGGTCAAATCACTGAAGCCGAATTGCTTACCCACCCACAACGTAACGTCATTCTGCGTGCTATCCAAGGAACGGATCATTCTGTGGAGGCTGATATTGTTTGCTTGAAGGATATACAACCCGGAGATTACTTTTTTATGTGTACTGACGGCGTGTTAGAGCAGGCTGTCAATCTGTGCCTTTCTTCTGTTTTTACAGGAACACATACTGCTGAGTATGCGAAGGACGCATTAATGGATATTTGCAACGGAAAGACGCGCGATAACTTTTCATTTTATGTTATTCCTGTTTCAGATGTGAACGAATCTGCCGGTTTTAAGCAATTTCTTATCTCTTTCCTTTATTCTTTTGTATAAATAGTGTACTTTTGGCAGATAAAAAATTACGCTTGTGATTATGAATTTGCCAAACGGACATCTTCTTCAAAATGGAAAATATCGGCTGACGCATGTTGTTGGACAGGGCGGCTTTGGTATTACATACAAAGGCGATTGGTCTACAGAGGTTAAAGGATCGCTGGGTACCATTAATACTGATGTTGCTATATGCGTGAAAGAATATTTTTTTAAAGATTATTGTTATCGGGATACGGATTCTTTTGCCGTGATGGTGCATTCTGAAACAGGAAAAGCCCTATTTAATAAATTTAAGGAAAAGCTGATCAAAGAGGCTAGAATATTGTCGGAAGTGCATCATCCGCATATTGTTAATGTGCTGGAAGTATTTGAAGAGAATAATACGGCCTATATTGCTATGGAGTATATCTCCGGTTATTCGTTAAAGCACCGAATGGAGAAGGAGGGATGCTTGTCGGAAGCAAAAGTCCTTAAATACATTCATCAGATCGGCGAAGCCTTACAGTTTGTCCATGAAAAGAACATTTTGCATTTAGACATAAAGCCCAGCAATATCCTGATAGATAAAGACGACAATGCTCGCCTGATCGACTTTGGCGTAAGTAAGCGTTATGACGTGGAGCAACAGGAGACTAGTACAACCATACTGACTCTTTCGAAAGGATTTGCCTCCATTGAGCAATATGATAACGAGGGTACACAGAGTTTTTCGCCATGTCCCGACATTTATTCTTTGGGGGCAACGATGTATAATCTGCTTACCGGGAAGATTCCTACTGAGTCGATCCTTCGCGCAGCACGCCCCCTGCAGAAACCTTCTGAGATTAATCCGACTATTTCTGCTAAAACGGAGGCTGTTATTATTAAAGCGATGCAAATTATACCCTCAGACCGCTTTCCGTCTGTATCAGAGATGTTGGCCGCTTTGGACTTACCTTTGGCAGAGGTGACCGAACCTGGGAAAGCTCCGCAAAAGCAAGTGGAAGTTAAAGGAGGAGACACCACATTGTTGCAACCGGCGTCTCGTTCACGTATCTTGTCGGACGATGATGATTGCACCCTTTTGAATGTACTGTCCGCAGAGGTACCACAAGAAGAAAAAAAGAAACGCTTAAAAGGGATACTGATCTCTTTTCTTATTACTATATTTGCATTGCTTGGTTCGGTTATCTATTTTGTGTATAGCAACAAATCGCACTTGCAGAAAACTGAGCAGCAGGCCGTCTCATCCCTTCCGACAGAATTGGAGGTGGTAAAGGAACAAGAACAGCCTGTTGTCAGTGATTCAATATCTGTTGAAAAAGATCCTGTTGTTGCTAAAGTTGCAACAGAGAACAAAGTTAGTCAATCTCAAGCGAAATTACAGATGCTTCAAAAGCCTGTAGATACGATTGTGGAGAAGCCGAAAGGCTCTGACGAGAAAGTTGTTGATGCGGCTTACACTGTTCTGCTAGCATCCGGGAAAGCAAAGATGGCAGCAGCGGATTATGCTGGGGCAGAAAAAGATTTGCGGGAAGCCAAAAACAAGAAGTTGACTGAAGAGGTCGTACGCTTATTGATTTCCTGCGATGAAAAGGCGGATGAAAAACGTTTGGCCGACCGGAAAGCATTGTATGAAGAGAAGATGACATTTGGAAAATATAAAATAGTACGTAAAAAATCGAATGGTCGGTACGGGGCTATTGATGCAAATGCAGAAGAACGCATTTCCTGTAAATACCTGAGTGTTGGGAAAGCTGATAATGGTCGTGCTTTCGAGCGTGAAGACAATTTGTTCGATATTTATAATGTCGAAGGAGCGTTGATCAGCAAGGGGATAACATTTTATTAAAAAAGAAGTATGAAGAAATTATGGTTATTGATTTTGTTTATAGCTTTGCCATATTCAATTCTGGCTCAGCAACGAACAGAGTACAACCGAAAAGGAGACGACGCTATGAAGCGTCAGGACTATAGTGACGCCAAGATGTGGTATGAAGAAGGTGTATCGCAATGCGACTCCTATAGCATCAACCAGCTAACTACTATCTGGATGGCTGACGACAGAATGCGCTCCTCTATGCGGAGTTTGATGAACAAGTGTCTGAATTGTCTGAATGTATTGGCTACTGAGAACGACACAACGGCGGTGAGTCATTTGATCATGTATTATACAGAGGGTATAGGTACACCGAAAAGTGAAGAATTGGCAACCTATTGGTCTGAAAAGTTGGAGACTCTTCGTAAACCTATTGCACCTGTTTATTATTCTGCAGCACATTCGGCTACACCTAGTGTTCCCCGTGAGCGGATGAAGTTCTTTGTAGGATACGCTTTCTCTATTGAGGCGCCATATGGACTTACTGTAGGGGGTGTTGCCCGTCGTCTTGGCTGGTATGCGCGCTTTAAAACAAACTTTTCTTTCGATAAAGCGTTAGGTATATGTAATAATAAGGAGGTGCTGAATGTTTCCGACAAGGTGTATTATAACTTTACCGGCGAAAAGCGAGTTAATACTTATCTTGGTACGGTTGGTATGGTTGTGAAGTGTACTCCGTGGCTTTATACTTCTATTGGCTTGGGATATGGTTCGCGCGAAATGCAGTGGCGGTATGTCTCTTATAATTTTGCCGATGATAAAAAAAATAAAGAGGAGTGGTGTAAGAATACACAAGCTTCTTATGATGGAATAGCTGCCGATTTGGATGTAACGCTAAAGTTTGATCGTTTCTTTATTAGTGCCGGTTGCAATACAATGAGCTTTAAATATGTAGACCTGAACGCTGGTTTGGGTGTATTCTTTTAATATAATAGATTTATGAAATATATATACACACTCTGTTCGACCTTAATGATTTGCTGGCTGATGACCGGATGTTTGGAAGATCCTGAAATACCTGTTGACATTAAGAATGCCAAGAAACCGGAAGTGGCAACCGGTACTGTGGAGGCGTTTACTGCTACAACGATTACCCTGTCGGGTGAAGTGATGGTCGAGAATGGAGTACCTGTTACTGATCGGGGCTTTTGTTGGGAGCTGATATCTAAACCATTGACTGTCGAAACGGCTCAAAAGCTGGCTTCCGGCAAAGGAAAAGGGACTTATAAAGCTACTCTGACAGGGTTGAAAGCGGATTCTACCTATCATATTTGCGCTTATGCCATGAATGCAAAAGGTATTACGTTGGGTGAAGAACGTGTCGTAACAACAAAGAAGGGGTTAGGTACGGTTGAAACATTACGCCCGGAGGGTGTGAAGGCAGCTACCGCTATCTGTGGGGGAATAATCCGTATTGCCGGTGAAGGCGAAGTGTTGTCGCGAGGTGTTTATCTGTCCTTGTCCCCTAATCCGACGGCAAAGGATTCAACTGTTATTAGCACAATGGAAACCGATTCGTTCACGTGTCAATTAATAAATCTGAAGCCGCTGACTACCTATTATTATGCTGCGTATGTAACGAATCAATTCGGTACTTTCTTTGGACAAGAGCAACAATTTACAACAACTGATGGAAAACCGAGAATCAAGATAGGTAAAGGAGGTATTCGTATTGGCTTTACGGATGCAGATATTCCGGCAACCGTAACGACTGAAGGGGATACTTCTGTTACCCTGCGCGGCATTTGCTGGAGTTGGGGCAACATTGAGCAACCCACAATTAAGAATAATACGATTGTCTGTGGTAAGGGGGGGGGCGATTTTATTGGACATTTGAAGCAACTATCAGCCCAAACTCAGTATTTTGTGCGTGCTTATGCTACTAATAAATATGGCACATCATACAGTGAAGAGACATCCTCTTTCTTTACTAAGAGCGATTTACCAACAGTTACAACGGTTCCTGTAACAGGCATTTTGAACGGATTGGCCATTGTGGGCGGCGGAGTATTGAATGAAGGAATGAGTAAGGTGACTGCTTATGGTATCTGTTGGGGGACGAAGCCCAAACCGACAATTATAGACGGACTTCTTCTGTTTACTACCGATACTGCTTCATATAGCGGTGTGATCAGTAACCTGAAGGGGGGCGTTACCTATTATGTACGAGCTTTTGCTACGAATGAAAAGGGAATAGTTTACGATGAGGTCAATGAGCAGAAGTTTTCAACTCCGTCTATATTCAGGGATACAACTCCTTTCCCAGGTGATAACCGTGATGGCTCTGTCGGATTTGTTCTGAATAATCAAGCTTTCTTGTTGGGAGGAGATTTAGGACCGTCTTGTACAAAGGAATTATATGGATATAACCCGACAGAGTCTGCTTGGAGATTGTTTCAACCCTATCAAACAGACTTAATGCGCATGGCTGTTTGCACTAAAGACGGAGTGGCGTATGCAATGGGTGGTCTGAATAAGGATAGCAAAATAGGCGATCAGTTTTATGTCTATTCGGGTAATATATGGAATGCGATGCCAAGCCTTACGGCTACAAATGTTCGTTCGGATGCTGTTAGTTTTGTGCAAAATGATTCTGTTTATTTGGTTGGCGGAATCAATAGCAGTGGCGTAAGTAACGAAATATGGCGTTATGATTTGAAGGGCACTACTGGATGGAAGCCGGTCGGTGAATTTCCTGTTGCCTTTCAGAAAGGTATCGCTTTAACAGTCGACAATACGGTTTATGTCGGTTTGGGCGAAACAAGCATAGGAGGTAAACGTGGTTTTTGGAGGACTTCCGGAAAATCAATTTCGTGGGAAGTTGTGCCGGGAACACTTCCTGATAAATTAGGTGTGGTATCTACCGCTGTAGCTTATAAAAAGAGCATCTATATGATAGATAACAATGGCGTAGTTTGGGAATATAAATTAGATGAAGGTGCATGGAAGCAAAGGGCTACATTTACTGATCGGCGAACAACGTATAATATGTTTGTATTGAACGATATCATTTATATCTTGTCTCAAGATTATCAGTTGCATTTATTATTAAATCATAATTCCCTA
>JAVVRI010000131.1:0-7903 GCA_036654795.1 Tannerellaceae bacterium | reverse complement strand
ATACAACTTTTACTTTAAGCAAGTAAAACAATACCCGCTCGGAAGTTTCAAGTTACATTAATAACGATGCGCGAATTCATATATTGCTGCATGGGGAAGTAAAAACACGAACTCTTTTATGACATATTCCTGAATTATGCGTAAGTTTGTATCAAAACTAAATGAATATGGTCGAGATTGGAAAGTATAATACGCTGAAAATAGTAAAAGACCTCGATTTCGGGGTCTATTTGGATGGAGGGGACGAGTTGGAAATATTGCTTCCTGCTCGTTATGTGCCAAAAAATGTAAAGCCGGGCGATGAGCTTGAGGTCTTTATTTATCACGATAATGAAGGGCGGATTATTGCTACCACAGCACGTCCGTTAGCTACGGTAGGCGAGTTCCAGTTTATGGAGGTCAAGTCTGTTAGCAACGCCGGGGCTTTCCTCGAATGGGGGCTGATGAAGGATTTGCTAGTGCCATTCCGTGAGCAGAAGATGCCGATGCGTGAAGGGCGCTGGTATCTGGTATACGTCTATCTTGACCATGTGTCGGAACGTATTGTGGCATCGGCACGTATCGACAAGCATTTGGACAATGTGCCGCCGGAATATACCGTCAATCAAGAAGTAAACTTGCTGGTTGCAGACGAAACAGAGATAGGATACAAAGTCATCATCAACAACCTGCATTGGGGGCTGCTTTATCACAATGAAGTCTTCACTCGTCTGGAAAAAGGTGAGCATATTAAGGGATATATAAAAGAGGTGCGCGAAGATGGAAAAATTGACGTTAGCCTTACCCCGCTGGGTTACCAGAAGGTAGAAGGCATTGCCGGTGTTGTGCTGGAGTCACTCCGGGCGCAGGGTGGTTATATCGCGGTACATGATAAAAGTGAGCCTGAGCTTATCTACTCCCTCTTCCGTTGCAGCAAGAAAGCGTTCAAACAGGCTATCGGAGCCTTATACAAACAAAAACTGATCTTATTGGAGGCGGATGGAATTCGCCTTGCCGGCAATCCAGATCAAGACGCAGAGTAACACCAAAAACAGCTTTCTTTTCCTATTTTGCATGCTTGCAATTAATAGGCCGACAATTGTCAATCTATAGACCGACAGCTGTCGGTCTATTAATAAATAGGTATGTTTGTGGTAAAACAAATACTCTTTAGTCCAGTTTCAATACGGCAAGGAATGCTTTTTGTGGCACCTCTACAGAACCGATCTGCTTCATGCGCTTCTTTCCCTCTTTTTGCTTCTCCAGCAACTTACGCTTACGAGAGATGTCTCCGCCATAACACTTAGCCGTTACGTCCTTGCGGACTGCCTTGATAGTTTCACGGGCGATGATCTTGGCACCGACTGCGGCCTGAATGGCGATATCGAACTGTTGGCGTGGGATCAGTTCCTTCAACTTCTCGCACATACGGCGTCCAAAGGAGACACTGTTATCAACATGCGTCAAGGTGGAGAGCGCATCCACAGGCTCACCATTGAGTAAAATATCCAGCTTGGCCAGCTTGCTGGGACGGAAGTCATGAAGATGATAATCGAACGAGGCATAACCTTTCGATATGCTCTTCAATTTGTCGTAGAAGTCGATCACAATTTCGCCCAGAGGCAGGTCGTAATGTATCTCCACGCGGTCGCCCGAAATGTATTCCTGCTTCAACAGGATGCCCCGTTTGCCGAGGCAAAGAGTCATAATAGAGCCAATATACGTTGTGTTGGTAATGACGGAGGCGCGGATATAAGGCTCATCAATATGATCAATCAGCGTCGGGTCAGGCAGACCGCTGGGGTTATGCACTTCCATACAGACGCCTTTACGATCATACACTTTATAAGACACGTTCGGCACAGTCGTGATCACGTCCATATTAAACTCTCTCTCCAATCGCTCTTGCACGATCTCCATGTGCAGCAGTCCGAGGAAGCCACATCGGAAACCAAAGCCCAGCGCTGCCGAGCTTTCAGGTTGGAAGGTTAGGGAGGCATCATTGAGCTGCAACTTCTCCAACGAGGCGCGCAGGTTCTCGAAATCCTCACTTTCTATCGGATAGACGCCGGCAAATACCATTGGCTTCACCTCTTCAAACCCAGCGATACCGATTGTAGCCGGACGGGCTACATGGGTAATCGTATCGCCCACCTTTACCTCTTTCGAGGTCTTGATGCCGGAGATGATGTAACCAACGTTTCCCGTACTAATCTCTTTCTGGGGCAGCATGTCAAGCTTCAACACCCCTACCTCGTCGGCATTATATTCTTTTCCTGTAGAGATAAACTTCACGAGATCGCCCTTGCGGATCGTACCATTCACCACCTTATAGTAAGCAATGATACCCCGGAAGGAGTTGAACACAGAGTCGAAGATCAAACATTGAAGAGGAGCTTCGGGATCACCCTGCGGAGCAGGCACCTTTTCGATGATGGCATCCAATATCTGGAATATACCCTCGCCCGTCTTCCCACTGGCACGAATAATATCCGTACGCGGGCAGCCCAAAAGTTCCACAATCTGGTCTTCCACCTCATCGGGCATTGCGCTCGGCAGGTCGATCTTATTCAAAACCGGGATGATTTCCAAATCGTTTTCGATTGCCATATATAGGTTGGAGATAGTCTGTGCCTGTATGCCTTGTGCAGCGTCTACAATCA
Source organism: Tannerellaceae bacterium (assembly GCA_036654795.1). Classification (GTDB taxonomy): domain Bacteria; phylum Bacteroidota; class Bacteroidia; order Bacteroidales; family Tannerellaceae; genus JAVVRI01. The sequence goes on along the minus strand of JAVVRI010000131.1, from coordinate 5,261 downwards.
GAAGAGCCCCTTCGCAGGCAGCAATGGAACGAGACACTTCATAGGAGAAGTCCACATGCCCCGGGGTATCGATCAGGTTCAGAATATATTCTTCCCCCTTATAGCTATACTTCATTTGTATTGCATGGCTCTTGATCGTGATGCCACGCTCACGCTCCAGATCCATGTTGTCTAACACCTGAGCTTGCATCTCTTTACCTTCCACCGTCTTGGTGTACTCCAGCAAACGGTCAGCCAGGGTACTTTTACCATGGTCAATATGAGCAATAATACAGAAATTTCGGATATTTTTCATTTATACAATATAATAATCTTATTATAATCTACTTACAGACGATATCAAAGCTATCAGTAAAACATTTGTAAAATTAATCACCCAAAAAGATGTTGGTGTCTATTTTTTACGATGCAAATATAGTGCTTTTTTTGATACATAAATGTGGAGAGATTGATTAAACGACAATATATAAGAGCATAAATATTATATTGAGATAAAAGAGGAAATTAAATTCGTGGTTATTGATGCATAAATGTTAATTGAAAGTTTAACGAACTAGTGACATTAAATTAATATGTAAATATAGATAAAGTAAGCCGTTGGCACAAAAAAAAGCTTTATATTTGTAGCAAAGCAAGTAAATATATGATGGGAATAAAACAAAAAGAAGAAACGGCAGCTGCCGGATTACACAACACGCTGGCCGTAGGCACAACGGTAAAGGGTAATATTGTAACAGAAATAGATTTCAGACTGGACGGGGTTATTGAAGGCGACGTTGTTTGTAACGGAAAAATGGTAATAGGCCCCAAAGCCCATGTTATAGGCAATATCATCTCTGACAACGCTGAGATCCTAGGTAAAGTGGAAGGTTCGATACGCGTAAAAGCTAAACTGTCACTAAAGGGAACAGCGACTATCAAAGGCGACATCTTTGCACAAACACTCGAGATAGAGCCCAACGCCCGCTTCAATGGCATATGCAGCATGACAAGCGAAAAAGAAACAACAACAGCCAAAAAGTAAGGTCGTTATAATTATAACGCATTGCTTCTACACACTATTGAATAGCGATCGCCAGAAAATGAAAATTCACGACGCATAAGAGTAGGGATTATTATAAGCTTTGATGGCAAAGCATATATGTTTTGACAACAAAGCATATAAGATCTGTACAGATTAGTGATAGTGTACTTAATTAAAAGCGAAGGGCTTCCGGTAGAGAAGGTGAATGAGGAGAGGCTAAGCACGGAAGGAGAGGCTCGAACTCCCGACACCTGGTTTTGGAGACCAGTGCTCTACCAACTGAGCTACTTCCGTATTGCGAGTACAAAAGTAGTATAATTTTTCGAACACGCAACTGTTTTTACGGATCAAATTACTATTTTGCAGATTTATACTCAAAAAGAAAAGAAGTGTAAATCCATGCTGTAAAGATATATATTTCTGAGTTTTTTTGTAAATCAATTACTTTTGGGTATAAATATAGACGAAAATTAATAATTATATAGTACTTTAGCCGTCAGAAAAACAACCAGACTGAATGCAAAAATGCTAGTTGACGAAACACGAGTAAAGTGGGAACAATTTATCTCCGGCAATAACGATGCGTATTGTTGGATATATAATATGTACTTGCAAATACTATATAGGTATGGTTGTCGCTTCACTTCGGATAGTGAAATCATAAAGGATTGCATACAAGACCTCTTTACAGTACTATATAAGAATAGGAAGACATTAGTCGTACCGGACAATGTAAAAGTATACCTCATGGTCTCTCTCAAAAACAACCTGATACGGGCGCTTTATAAAGAAAACTTCTACAACAGAAACGATACGGAAGGAATCGAATTTTCTTTGGAACCAACAGTAGAAGATGTCTTTATCGACAACGAACAAGTCACGAACCAACAAAAAGAAATACAAAAAATCTTCGCTCTATTAACCTCGCGCCAAAAGGAGGTACTCTACTATCGCTACATTCAGGAGCTGGAGATTGATAAAATCTGCCTTTTGATGAATATGAACTATCAGTCTGTCGAGAATCTAATTCAACGCTCTTTAAAAAAGATAAGAACGTCTTATGGGTACGAAGCCGGGCTACTCTTTCTGCTCCTCCCCTCTCCATAACATGCCTCATTCGTATTGATACATTTTTTAACTATATTAGAACAACAAGAACATCAACCAATTAAAAGAAAAGATCAGACAAAAACACGGTGTAGGCTTGCAGAATTGAAAATAATACCTACTTTTGCACTCGGGTAAGTCCTACACGGCATGCTCCCTCGGAATCCTCCAGGGCTTGATCGCAGCAAAGGTACTTGGTTGTAGCGGCGCGATGTAGTCAGCTTACCCACCCGCCTCTTTAGCTCAGTTGGCCAGAGCACGTGATTTGTAATCTCGGGGTCGTAAGTTCGAATCTTACAAGAGGCTCAATAATAAAAAAAGGAAGCTTAATTGATTAAGCTTCCTTTTTTTATTCTATTCAAGTTTGCATATTATTACAAATAAACTAACTTTGCTGAAGCAATTTAATTAAATACAGCATAATTATGGAAGACAATCAGAATCTATTGCTAAGAAGTGCGATGACCTATGGTTTCTCACTTGGAATTTATTGGGTGATCAAATACCTCTTCTTTATTTTTAGCGTATCGGTACCGGCGCTCAGTTTCGTCTATTGGTTATTAACGTTGGCTGTGCCTTTTATCGCCTATTACCTAACTAGGCGTTATAAGCAGGATATAGGTAGCTCTATCAGCTTTTTCCATGCTTGGCGTTTCGGGATGATGATTTATTTCTTTGCCGCACTAATTGTTTCGCTTGAGCATTTCATCTTCTATCAGTATATTGCCGCTCCAGACTTCATGGCCAACTCGGTCGGACAAGTAGTAGACCTATTAAAGAGCAGCAATGTGGAGACAGATGTAATAGAATCCATCAGCAAAATAGCAATGCCCAGCCCCATACACATGGCTATACAAGGTATATTCAACAATGTGTTTTACGGCATTGTGCTATCCATACCGGTAGCCGCTTTGCTCTGCCGTAACAATGAGACTGGCGCTACCATACAAAAAGAGAAACAAGACGAAATTTAAAAGTAGATAATGGATATATCAGTAGTTATTCCGTTGTACAACGAAGCCGAATCATTACCCGAACTCTTCGCATGGATTGACCGGGTCATGAAAAAGAATAATTTCAGCTACGAAGTTATCTTTATTAACGACGGAAGTACAGACAACTCATGGGAAATAATAGAGCAGCTCAGCAGCCAGTCCCCCAACGTCAGAGGTGTTAAGTTCAGACGCAATTACGGAAAGTCGCCGGGTTTAAACTGTGGCTTTCAACGCGCGAAAGGCGATGTGGTTATCACCATGGACGCCGACCTACAAGACAGTCCCGACGAGATACCAGAACTATTCAGGATGATTAAAGAGGACGGATACGACCTCGTATCCGGATGGAAAAAGAAACGCTACGATCCACTAACAAAGACTATTCCCACAAAGTTGTTCAACGCAACGGCACGTAAGTTCTCAGGCATCTACCTGCACGACTTCAACTGTGGGCTCAAAGCCTACAAGAATGTTGTGATCAAGAACATCGAGGTATATAACGACATGCACCGCAACATCCCTTACATGGCAAAGATTGCCGGATTTAACAAGATCGGGGAAAAGGTAGTACAACACCAAGCGCGTAAATACGGAACAACGAAGTTCGGACTAAACCGCTTCGTAAACGGATATCTAGATCTGATCACACTCTGGTTCACCTCCCGTTTCGGCAAAAAGCCGATGCACTTCTTCGGGTTATGGGGCAGCGTGATGTTCTTAATCGGTTTTCTGGCATTAGCCTTCGTACTGACGATGAAGATGATTTCCATGCTTTCGGGTGATCTGCGTCCGCTGGTAACAAGCTCACCTTACTTCTACATCTCGCTTACGGCGATGATTCTGGGTACACAGATGTTTTTGGCAGGGTTTATAGGAGAACTAATTTCCCGTAACTCGCCACAGCGTAATAATTACAAGATAGAAGCAGAACTATAAGAATGTCATTCCTCGAAATTGTATTATTGGCTATCGGGCTGTCAATGGACAGTCTGGCCGTATCCGTTACCGGCGGTGCAGTAATTAAGAACTGCACCGCCGGTAACGTTGTTAAGATAGCTACCGTAATGGCACTCTTTCAGGCAGGCATGACGGCAGCAGGCTATCTGGCAGGCATGGGCTTCGAACAGCTTATCTGCGCCTTCGACCACTGGATTGCTTTCGTCCTGCTACTCTATCTGGGTGGCAAGATGATCTATGACAGCATGCAAGAAGAAAAAGAGGATTGTAAGTTCGACCCGCTCTGCAACAAAACACTTTGCGGATTGGGTATTGCTACCAGCATTGACGCCCTTGCTGTCGGCATTTCACTGGCGTTACTACAATCACCTTTGATGCTGATTACAGGGACGATTGGGGTAGTAACCTTTGCCTTCTCAGCCTTCGGCGTTTACTTCGGAAGCCACTTTGGGCGAAAGGTTAACCTAAAGCTGGATCTGATTGGCGGACTTATCCTGATCGGTATCGGGAGCAAGATACTGCTAGAACATCTCGCCATTATATAAATAGTGTGTGCGATAATTCATTTTAGACCTCTAGTATTGGGATAATCAACCGTTCCGGATTATCTTTGCAATCATAAAAACAGTAATATAAATGCGTAAAACGAATCTACTTGCAGGCTTGTGTATGATGCTACTCTGCCTCTCCTGCGCCCAGAAAAACCAGTATTTTGAAGAAAGCGGCACCGTGTTTCACACCCTTTATAGCATCAAATACGAAGCGTCCGAATTACAGACCGCAAAGATTGATGCTGAATTCCAAAAGTTCAACCTCTCGCTCAATCCTTTCAACCCGAACTCAATCATTGCAAAGGTAAACAGAAATGAAGAGGTAGAGGTAGACGACTGGTTTGTCGAAGTATTTAAGAAAGCCAGAGAAGTATCCGTCAAATCTGACGGTGTATTCGACATTACCTGCGCACCGCTAGTCAACCTCTGGGGCTTCGGATTTAGTAAAATGGACAGCATTACCCCACAAATGGTAGACAGCATCAAAAGTTTTGTCGGTTATAAGAAGGTACGATTGGAAGGCAAGAAGGTGATAAAGGATGATCCGCGCCTGTTGCTTAACTGCTCGGCTATCGCCAAAGGATACGCAAGCGACGTAATAGCCCGCCTACTGGAACGGCAGGGCAT
>JAVVRI010000130.1:0-7980 GCA_036654795.1 Tannerellaceae bacterium | reverse complement strand
CGTACTAAAGCATTACGAATCGTCATTTAATGAACGAGACAAGCAGAAGAACGGTACTTATACGCAGGAATACGTTAATCATTTCACGAAAGGCGGATACATTCCCGGCATAGAGATGGAATATACATTGCTCAATCAGATTGCCCCCTCCATCACCGTGGAACAGGTGAACAGCTACATACAGGACATGATTGGGGAGAACAACATTGTGATCACCCTCGTAGGTCCGGATAAGAAAGGGTTGGCCTATCCAACCAAAGAGGAATTGCTCCGCACCTTCCTTCAAGCCAACAAACTACCTGTTGAGCCTTACAAAGAGACTCTTTCGGGCGAACCGTTGATACCCCAACTACCCATACAGGGAAAGATAACCGACACCAAAGTAGATCCCCTTTTCGGAGCGACCGTATTGACCCTTAGTAACGGCGTCAAAGTGGTGTTGAAACCGACTGAACTTAAAAAGGACGAAGTGCTGATGACGGCAACTAGTCCCGGTGGAAGCACCCTGTTCGGAAAGGCTGACCTCCAGAATCTGAAGGTATTCAATGACGCAATCGCTCTAGGGGGCTTGGGCAACTTCTCTGCCACCGATCTGGGCAAGATGCTTGCCGGAAAGAAGGTCTCCTGCTCCTCTTCGTTAGGAATGGATCATGAGAGCTTGAGCGGGAGCGCTGCTCCTGCCGACCTCCGTACCCTTTTTGAACTGATCTACCTCAACTTCACCGCTCCGCGCATGGACGAGGAGGCCTATGCCTCATACGAAGGCCGCATGAAGGCACAGTTGCAAAACATGGAGCTCGATCCGATGGTTGCCTTCAGCGACTCGTTGACGCAAGCGCTCTATGGTGCCCACCCCCGTGCCATGCGTATCAATACTGCCGACTTCGACCGTATCAGCTATCCGCGCATTCAGGAGATGTATAAGGAACGCTTTGCCGATGCTTCGGACTTTGTGTTTACCTTCGTTGGAAATATCAATATGGACAGCATACGCCCTTATATCACTCAATACCTCGCCACGCTGCCCAGCATGGGACGCATTGAGAAGGGAGATAGCCGTGAGCTTCCCGCCCTTCGTACGGGCGAATACGTCAATCGCTTCAACCGCGCGTTGGAGGTGCCCAAGGCTTCGGTTATCGACTTCTATTCCGGCAAGATGGCTTATAATCTGGAAAACATCATCACTGCCACTATGTTAAAGCAGATTCTGGATCTGGTCTATACCGAAAAGGTGCGCGAGGATGAAGGCGGCACGTATGGTGTCAGAACCTCAGCCCGCATCTCTACCTTCCCCGAAGGCGAAGCCATCCTGCAAATCTTCTTCGACACCGACCCGGCGAAACGGGAAAAGATGAACAACATCGTTCAGAACGAACTCAAACGCATGGTGGAGACGGGACCTCGTCCTGAGGATTTCCGAAAGACGAAAGACAACATGCTGAAACGTCACGCGGAGAACTTGCAGGAGAATAGCTACTGGCTCAACACGCTGGATAACTATTACTACAAAGGTATTGATGCCGAGACCCAATATACCGCTGTGCTGGAAGCCATTACCCCCGCCAAAGTACAAGCATACGCCAAAGCCCTCATCAGCCAAGGCAACAGCGTGGAGATGGTTATGGAGCCGTAATTTATTCCAATATCTAAAATAAATTCCTTACCTTTGTCCCTCAAAAACAGTACGTAGGAATTATGGAGAAACAATTTAAAAGGACGCTGATCACGACAGCGTTGCCGTATGCAAACGGACCGGTACATATTGGTCACCTGGCTGGGGTGTATGTGCCGGCCGATATTTATGCCCGCTACCTTCGGTTGAAGGGCGAGGAAGTGTTGATGATTGGTGGATCGGATGAGCACGGTGTGCCCATCACGTTGCGTGCCAAGAAAGAGGGCGTTAGTCCGCAGGACATCGTAGACCGCTATCACGGCATTATCAAGCAATCGTTTGCCGACTTTGGCATCACGTTCGATATCTATTCACGTACCACCTCGGCTACACATCACGAGATGGCTTCGGATTTCTTCCGCAAGCTTTACGAGAAGGGGGAATTTATTGAGAAAACAAGCGAACAATATTATGACGAGGAGGCGAAGCAATTCCTTGCCGACCGATACATTACCGGTACTTGCCCGCATTGTGGCAACGAACGGGCGTATGGCGACCAATGCGAAGCTTGCGGCACCTCTCTCAACGCGACCGACCTGATCGACCCGAAGTCTGCCATCAGCGGAAACGCACCTGTCATGCGCGAAACGAAGCACTGGTACTTGCCGCTCGATAAGCACGAGGCTTTCCTTCGCCAATGGATATTGGAAGGACACAAGGAGTGGAAGCCCAACGTCTACGGTCAGTGTAAGAGCTGGCTTGATATGGGCCTGCAACCCCGTGCCGTAAGTCGCGACCTGGACTGGGGTATCCCTGTGCCGGTGGAGGGTGCGGATGGTAAAGTGCTTTACGTCTGGTTCGATGCACCAATTGGTTACATCTCGAACACCAAAGAGCTGCTGCCCGACAGTTGGGAGAAGTGGTGGAAGGATCCCGAAACAAAGATGCTGCATTTTATTGGGAAAGACAACATCGTTTTCCACTGCATCGTTTTCCCTGCCATGCTAAAAGCTGAGGGAAGTTATAACTTGCCGGAGAATGTGCCGGCCAACGAGTTTCTGAACCTAGAAGGGGACAAGATCTCTACCTCGCGCAACTGGGCGGTATGGCTCAACGAATATCTGGTGGATATGCCGGGTAAGCAGGATGTGCTCCGTTATGTACTGACCGCCAATGCACCGGAAACAAAGGACAACGACTTTACATGGAAAGACTTTCAAGCACGCAACAACAACGAGCTGGTAGCCATCTTGGGCAACTTTATAAACCGTGCTTTGGTGCTGACCGATAAGTATTTTGCAGGGGTAGTGCCTGCGGCCGGCGAGTTGACTGAATATGACCGCCAGACGTTAAAAGATTTTGTGGACGTGAAGGCCAACGTGGAGCGCCTGCTGGACACCTTCCACTTCCGCGATGCACAGAAAGAGGCGATGAACCTTGCCCGCATCGGAAACAAATATCTTGCCGACATGGAGCCTTGGAAGTTGGCCAAGACGGACATGAAGCGCGTTGAGACCATTATGAACATCGCTTTGCAGATCTCGGCGAATCTGGCGATTGCCTTCGAGCCTTTCCTGCCTATGAGCATGGATAAGCTAAACGCTATGCTGAATGTATCGCCTTTGGGATGGGATCGCCTCGGAGCAACCGACTTGCTGCCCGCCGGTCATCAGCTGGGCAAAGCCGAACTGTTGTTCGAGAAGATAGAAGACAGCGTGATCGAAGCACAAGTACAAAAGCTGTTAGATACTAAAAAGGCCAATGAAGAGGCCAACTATAAAGCCAAGCCGATCCGCGAGAACATTGCCTTCGACGACTTTACGAAGCTGGACATTCGCGTAGGCACGGTGCTGGAATGTACCAAAGTGCCCAAAGCCGACAAACTATTGCAATTTAAGATAGAAGATGGACTAGAGAAACGTACCATCGTTTCCGGCATTGCCGCCCACTACAAGCCCGAAGAGTTGATTGGAAAGCAGGTTTGCTTCATCGCTAATCTGGCTCCTCGTACCCTAAAGGGGATTGTTTCAGAAGGGATGATTCTCTCTGCTGAGAATGCTGACGGAACGCTGGCCGTGATCACTCCTGAAAAAGAGGTGAAACCGGGCAGCGAAGTGAAATAACCGGACGAGCATGGAACGGAGAGTGAACAAGAACATACAGATGGTCGACCTCGTAGGCCAGTACCAACGTTTGAAAGGGGCGATAGACGGCGCAATGGCGGACGTCCTAAGGGGGGGTACCTTTATTAACGGTCCGGCGGTGAAGCAGTTTGCTGCTCAGTTGGCGGACTATCTGAAGGTGCCTTACGTCATCCCTTGTGCAAACGGAACGGACGCCCTGCAAATAGCCTTGATGTCTCTTGGTCTGCAACCGGGCGACGAGGTGATTGTGCCGGACTTTACCTATGTGGCCGCCGCCGAAGTGATTGCCCTACTGGGGCTGACTCCGGTGTTGGTGGATGTGAATGCCCGTACCTTCAACATGGATGCTGCCGGAATAGAGGCAGCCGTCTCGTCCCGTACAAAGGCGCTGATTGCCGTTCACCTTTTCGGACAGTGCTGCGACATGGAGTCGATATTGAAAATAGCAGAGGCTCATCATTTATATGTAATAGAAGACAATGCCCAATCACTTGGGGCTGTACACACCTTCACGGATGGTAGAAAACAGATGAGCGGCACGATGGGACACATCGGCACCACCTCTTTTTTTCCCTCCAAACCATTGGCTTGTTATGGTGACGGCGGTGCGCTAATCACACGCGATGAGGCATTGGCTGTCCGTATTCGTATGATTGCCAACCATGGGCAGGAGGTGAAGTATCATCACCGGATTATTGGTTGCAACTCTCGCCTCGACACGCTCCAAGCAGCCGTTCTGGGTGTGAAGTTGCCCCATTTGGATGAGTTTACCGCTGCACGCCGTGTGGCAGCGCGCCGCTACGATGAGGGGCTGGCCTCCTGTCCGTGGCTTCTTCTGCCGCAACAAAGTCCTTTCTCCACACACGTCTACCATCAATACACGCTACAGGTCGAGGAGTCGAAGCGGGATGCTTTGAAGGAATACTTAAAGGAACACGGTGTGCCCTCCATGGTTTATTATCCCCTGCCGGTGCAGATGCAGGAGGCTTTCCGCCCCCTGGCGCGCTTATCGGGTGCGGTTACCATCTCCTCCCACCTTTGCAGGTCTGTCCTTTCGCTCCCTATCCATACTGAAATGACGGCGGATGAGCAGGAATATATTATCGATACAATATTAAACTATGAACAATAAGAAAATACGTTTTGCCGTAGTTGGCTGCGGACATATCGGTAAGCGCCATGCCGAAATGGTGACGCGTGATGAAGGAGCGGAACTAGTTGCTCTCTGCGATATTCGCCCGCGTGAAGAGCTGGGCATAGAGATGTATGACGTCCCCTTTTACCCTACCCTTTCCGACTTGCTGGCTAGCGACTTGCCGATAGATGTGATCAACATCTGTACCCCGAACGGGCTGCATGCCCCGATGGCGCTACAAGCCGTCGAGAGTGGGCGCCATGTGGTGATAGAAAAGCCGATGGCGCTGACCCTTTCCGATGCCGAGAAGGTGGTATATGCCTCCCTTAAGTACCACAGACAGGTGTTTTGCGTGATGCAGAACCGCTACTCTCCCCCATCAGTCTGGATCAAGGAGATGGTGGAGTCCGGACGTCTGGGCAAAATATACATGGTTCAACTAAACTGTTATTGGAATCGCGACGAGCGATACTACAAAGCCGGCGGCTGGCATGGCGATGCTGCGCTTGATGGCGGCACGTTGTTTACGCAGTTCTCTCACTTCATCGACATTATGTACTGGCTCTTTGGAGACATCTGTAGCATTCAGGCACGTTTTGCCGACTTTAACCATGCGGGACTGACTGCTTTCGAGGACTCCGGCTTGGTCAATTTCAACTTTGTAGGCGGAGGAATGGGCAGCCTCAACTACTCTACTTCTGTATGGAACAAGAACCTGGAAAGTAGCATGCTCATCGTGGCCGAAAAAGGTAGCGTAAAGATAGGCGGACAGTATATGAACGAAGTAGAATATTGCCATGTAGACAATTACGAGATGCCCCAATTAGCACCGACTAATCCCGGTAATGATTACGGTCCCTATAAAGGCTCCGCTCAGAATCACAACTTCGTGATCCGCAACGTCGTCAATGTACTCAACGGTTCCAGTGGCGAAACCATCACGACCAACGTCCTTGAAGGTCTTAAGGTAGTAGACATCATCCAGCGCATCTATGCCGAAAAGAAATGATGGATTATCAGAAACTAGATATAAAACTGAAGCAATCACCGGCTATCCGGATGTTGCGTATGCGCAATGCTACTCTGGCGATCTCCTTTCTGCACAAGCAGTTCAAAGAACAAAACGAGATAAATATTCGCAACGACCAGTTAGTGCAGCGATTGACCAACTTCCTAGACGACTTGGATTATATAGACGAAGAAGAGGCCGGCAACCCGATAGCCGACAACTTCGACCGGGCAAAGAAGTTCATCGAGAGCTGGACCAACGAGAGCTTTCTCCGAAACTATATTGACGATTCAGAAAAGGTCGTCTACAACGTCTTAACCCAGCACACTGAGCGCGTCTTTCAGATGCTCGACCTGCTGAAGGAGCGTGAATTTGTAGGCACCGAATCGAAATTTAAAGACATCTTCTACAAGCTGCGCGAACTAGTAGACAACAATACCGAAGACCCAAAGATCAAGATAGCCGAACTGGAACGACAAAAGAAAAAGATAGACGAAGAGATTCGCCGTATCAAACGCGAAGGCACGGTGCGCCGTTATGAAGACTATCAGATCAAATCCCGCTTTGAAGAAGTCTCACGTCTCACCAACGAACTGATTGGCGACTTTAAAGAAGTAGAAGACATCTTCAAAGACATCACCCGCGGCATTTACGAAAAGCAGGAACATAAAGACCTTTCTAAAGGACAAATCCTTCATTATACCTTCGACTCGCTCGACGAATTGAAAGAAAGCGATCAAGGAAAGAGCTTCTATACCTTCTGGAACTTTCTGCTCGATGATGTCAGCCAAGAAGAACTGCGCTTGCTGATAGACAACGTTTACCGGATTTTGGAAGAGCGCGGTATAGAAACCGGGAATATATTTCTACGGCGCATCAAAACCATCCTGCATAATTCAGGAAGGAAAGTGTTGGAAAGTAACAACCTGATGGCAGAAAAGCTAAGCCGCGTCATTGCAGAACGTGATGTGACCGAACGACGTAAAATGCGCGAAACTATCATGGATATCCGAAAATTAGCCCTGCAGACAATCGACAATCCACTGCCCGACTCAGAAGGACTGGTCATTGAAACTAACGCCTCTATCCGTATGCCGATGGAGCGGCGCCTAGGCGAAGAGAAGGTGATACCCGAATTCGACCTCCGTCCCGAAGCCTTCGACTCGGAAGTAGACCTTGAAAGCATGGCACGCCTCTTCAACCCCAATCAGGTGAATTGTGCCGAACTGCAAACGAACATATATCGCATGCTGGCGGAAAGTGGCCAGGCAACGCTGGGCGAAGTCATCCGCCAATATCCCATAACCAAAGGACTGGGCGAGGCTGTAGGCTACATCTCACTCATCAATCGGCAGGCACATTACGTAATTAATGAAGCTGAGAGCGAATACCTCCTTTTCGACGCCGAAGAACAGAAATATCTAAAAGTACCGCAAATCATATTCAGTAAATAAATGGATCCTATCAATAATCGGCAATTACCCTATACGCAGGCCATGGTCAGACTCCTGCAAGGCGCTATCTACAACGATACACCCAAGTTGTGGAACGAACTGTTGCTGCACCAGTACGAAATCAATAAGTACTTCGAACAAATAGGGCTGGAGCTGATCGTCGAACATAAAGACGGTTACGCCTTTCTGCAACAGGTGACGGACGAAGAGGGCAAAACCATCGGCCTGATCCGCCGTATGCCCCTTACCTACGAACAAACCCTGCTTTGCGTGTTGTTGCGCGAATGGATGGACGAGTTCGAGATCAACGACACGGAAAGCCGCAACCTCTACATCGTGCACAAGGAGTTTCGCGAACGTATTGAAATCTTTTTCAAGGAAACCCCCAACCAAGTGAAGCTCTTCAAAAATCTTGACAGCCTGATACGGGACATGATCGAACTAGACTTCCTGAAAAAGGTGAACGAGGGGGATACCTTACAAGAAAACCTCTATGAAGTGAGACGCATCATCAAGTCTAAAATATCGTCCGACCAGCTGGAAACATTCAAACAAAAACTGATCAATCATGTCAACCTCTGATCTTTTTAGTACACACACCAACCAACCCGGATACCGCCTGCACT
>JAVVRI010000129.1:0-8221 GCA_036654795.1 Tannerellaceae bacterium | reverse complement strand
ATATTCCAGTGCCGTACAATCGATATACAGATTCGGTTTATCTTCTTGCAGTATCAGTTGAATACTCTCTTCAAAAGCTTTAGAACTTGGCGTGTTTAATCTTCCACTAATGGCTACAATGGTTTGAGTGCCTATTTTATTGATAGTTGTTTCCATATTTTTATTTATACTTTTTATTTAATAGTGGATATTTCAGGTGTAAAGATACAACACATCTATGACTATTGTTTTACCATATCAAAAAAAATTCTTATCAAATAATGAATACAGTTATAAAATCAATGATTTTTTATCAAATAACGAATTACAGGTGGTATATATTGCGGTTTTGCCACTCTTTTGATATAATCAGAGAATGAACAGTGGTATTTCTCCTTGATAACCTTGACACATACAATTGATTGGTAAACATCAGGCGTGCCACCTCATCTAATCGCAAATCGCTTTTCATATAAATTATTAACGACGACGTCGTTAATATAAACGAGGGCGTCGATAATATAAACGACGCCCTCGTTTATATTATTGACGCCCTCGTTAACAACTTTCATAAGCATCAAATCACAAAGTCAATGGCTTCGTAATTCTATAACTTGAGCTGTAATATTAACGCGATTGCCATCGAAATCACCTATTATTCCACCACAGCGGCGTTGTAGTCAAGTCCGGACCGGCTAACAGTTTGAGGGCTTCGGTGTAGCCCGGCAGATTGTTTGTCTGGATGTTAGCGGGGTAACGGAAGCGCTTCGGATAGAAATTCCAACGGCATTCTTTGGCGGTAGCAACCGTCAGAGGTACTTGGTTTAGCGGATTATAATCCTTCTCTACTGCCTGATTTTCGAAGAATGGAAGACCGAGGCGACGATGATCGCTCCAAGCCTCTTCCGGCAACCAAGGTAGTTGGGCAATATACTTCTGGGTAATGATCTTCGTCAACACGTCGTTATTATAGGCGCCCCCCCGATAGATGCTATTTTTCGGATATACGTAAGTCGTAGTCTTAGACTGATTGGTGTACGGGTCAAGATAGGCAATCGTATAAGGAACGGCCTCTGCTGTGTGCGTAAAGCTGACGGAGGTACCTACGCGGTTATAGTCTGTCGAGGCAAGGTATGCCCCCACTTCGGATTGCAAGCCATGATAGGTAAAGCTGGCCAGAATACCGCTTTCGTAATTGCTCGTTGCCGAACCCGGCACTGTCCAGCCATACGTAGCCGCCTCTGCTAGTAGGAAGTAGCTCTCCCACGGACCGAAAAAGACACGTTTGTTGGTGCTCATCCGATACTGTTTGGCGATGGAAGGGTAGTTATAGTTCTTACCGGTCAACTCTGTTACCAAGCCGCCTTTCTGATCCCACTCGCCGGCTACCCAGGTATCCCACGTCATGCGCGGATCGACAGTCAGTAACACTTGGGCATGGTCTTGCGGATCCATCAACCCCACGGGCTTTACGTCCGAGGCTTTGCCGATATAGTCCGGATAAACCACGCCATCGTCATAACCAACCACGCTAAACAACTGTGGGGCACGTGGATCGACAAACTGCGGCACGGCGTTAAAGAAGAAGCCGGCGCAAGGATCGTTCGTCGTCAAAGGGAAATGTTTCGTTAGGTAGAGCCCCAGATATTGTTTGGGATCTTTCAAGTGACTCTTCAACGAGTCGGGCAGTGGGAACTCAATGCCCCCCAAACCAACAACCAGATTTTTGAAGGTAACCGACATGGCTTGTCCATTCCACGGACGAGACATCACACCCGCCAAGTCGCCCCACTCATCCCGTTCCTGTACAGAAGCAATATCAGTTGGCTCTGAGATAAAGCCTTTCGAGGCGGCATCCTCAAACTCCGTACGGGCAAGCGTCGGATTAACGGCTGCGATACGCATCGCTAGGCGCATGCGCATTGAGTTGGCATACTTTTTCCACTTCGACACATTGCCAGCATAGAAGGCGTCTTCGGCTGCCATCGGCGTCATGCTGATCGAAGGATCGAGAGCCGCTTCCGCCTCTCGCAGTTCGCTAAGCATAAAGCCATAGATCTTCTCCACACTATCATATTCGCCAGGTACACCGGTAAAGACAGACAGCACCGGTAGCGGACCGAAACCATCGGCTACTTCGGAGTTCAGATAGGCACGCCAGATGCGGGCAATCTGTATTACATTCTTATAATAAGGATTCTGCACCACTTCGGGCGATGCTACTTTCTTCTCACCCAGTTGGATGGCTTTGGTCGCCTTGTTGAGCCAATCCACGGCATAATTATTGCTTAGATAATTGGTCATGTAGTCGTTGTTATCCGTCCCCAGCGTGTAGCCACTTCCGCGGTTAAAGCGCGAAGCCCGGTTCCAGGAGAGGATAAAGATGCGTTCGGCCACCTCTGGATTCTGTTGCGCCCCGATGATGGAGGCATTGAGAAACCATTCCGGCTTTACCTTATCCTCTCCCACCAAGTTGGGATTGTCGTTTATATCCTGAAAGTCGCTACATCCCCCCAGCAAAGCTGCGACCGAGAGCATTCCGATAGCTAATCTATTTGTTGTCTTCATTTTACTATACTATTATCAATTGTTAGAAACCTACTGTAACATTAAAGGAGAACGAACGGCTGGTCGGAGCCGCACCGTTTTCGAATCCGGTAGCATTGGTATTGGTAGCCGCGACCGACTCGGGGTCAATACCCGGCAGGTTGTAATGGATCATCCACACATTGTTGCAGGTGGCAGAGAGGCGCAAGCGTTGGAAAGGGGTCTGTTTGAGCAGTTGACGGTTGAAGTCGTAACCCAACGTGATGTTACGGAGACGGATATTCGTTGCGTCGTAGGTGTACATCTCCGGCAAACCATAATTGCCCGTCGAGCCAATACGTTCCCAGTAGTTTTGCGGAGTAACGGTGATGGTGTTAGGTGAATAGCTACCATTTTCATTCATCACCACCGTGTTTGGCATCACAAACTCGGCACGGTTACCATCTACAACTGTTCCGGCGGCACTACCGCGGGTATGCAACCCCGAAGAGGTAGCCGAATAGATCTGTCCGCCCACGCGGAAGTCCACCAAGAAGCTCAAGTTGAAGCCTTTCCAAGTAAAGTTATTGGTGATGCCCAGCATCCAATCCGGATTTTGATTGCCCACCTTGCTTTTGTCAGTCGAGATCAGTGGCAAGCCGTCATCGCCAACCACAATCTTACCAAAGTCCGCATTCGCCTTATCAGTTACCCGTTGGAAGGTCTGACCATAGATGTCGCCATAATAACTGCCCTGCACGGCAACGATCTGGATAGCATCCAGCGTCTTAATGTCATAGAGTGTCACGCCGGGATAGAGGTCGATAATCTTGTTGCGGTTCAGCGAGAACTGCGCCGTGGCATCCCAGTTTAGTCCTTGCGGATTCTCCAGAATGGCACCGTTGAGCGAGATCTCCAACCCTTCGTTCTGGATATTTCCCGCATTCACTTTGCGCGAGCTGTATCCCGAAAAAGGATCCATCGGCAAATCCAGTAACTGACGCGTGGCGTTACTCTTATACCAAGAGACATCCAGCCCCAGTCGATTCTTCAAGAAGCGCACATCGAAGCCTGCTTCCCACGACTTGATCAGCTCACTCCGCACATCGGAATCGAAAAGCACCTTGCCGGGAGCTGAGATTGTGTTTCCATTTCCATCCTTCTCGACTGAGAAGTAATTGTATAGTTGATAAGGATCCAGATCATTCCCCACTTCGGCATACGAAGCCCGTACCTTGGCAAAGGTAAACCAAGCGGGCATCTCGCTACCGATCTTAGGCAGCATTTCCGAAATCACAGCCGAAAGGCTGACGGAAGGATAGAAATAAGAACTGTTTGCCTTCGACATCGTGGACGACCAATCGTTGCGCGCCGTCAAGTCCAGAAACAGATAACCGTCCCAGTTCAACTGCAACGAGCCATAAAGGGAATTCATCTTGCGGCGGATCAGTTCGGAATTTACGGTTGGTTTGTTCAGACCGTTGTTCAGCGAGAAGAGGTTCGGCACCAGCAATTCGCCGGCAGAGGCATTCATTTTGGTACGATTCTGCATCATCAGGTTACCACCAAAGGATACGAATCCACCCAGACGATCTATCAGGTTGTCTTTGTTTGCCGTGGCTAGGAAGCTAAAGTTATTCTCGTAAAACGTTTCCGAGCCTTCACCATACATTCCGCGGGGGGAAGTGTTCCCTCCGGCATAGACACGATTGTTTCGGGTTGTAGTGTAATAGTCCGTTCCCCCGCGAAGTTCGACATTGAACCAATCTACCGGACTATACTTTAACGACATATTCCCCAGCAAACGATTACGGGTGTCGTTATTTTGTCGGTATTTCGTCACCCAATAAGGATTTTCTTGCGGATTGTTGGAGGCGTCGTACCAGATCATTTGTCCGGCATCGTCCACACTCTGCTCAAACTCCTTCACGTTAAGTGAACGAGGCAGATTATAAATAGTATTGAAAGCATTCGAGGGATTCACGCCTTGGATCGGGCGATTGTGGGCATTCATGTTTACATAGTTCACCTTCGCATCGACTTTCCATTTCTTCGCTTCGTCAAGGAAGGTGGTGGCACGCAGTGTGATGTTGGTCTTGTTTAGTGTCGCTTCCGGAGTAATGCCGGCATCGTCCGAACGGTTGATGGAGGCAAAAACGGATGTTCCCTTTATGTCCTGCTGGAAGCTGACTCCTTCATTGTAAGAGGTTCCGGTGCGAAAGAAAGCATCAATATTATCATAGGTATGCAGCGGCACTTGTTTACCGAGCCAGTCGGATACCATCTGCCCATCAGCCTTTGGCCCCCAACTTTGGCGGGACTGGTTGTCGTACACGCCGACCGTACCTTGCCCGAAAGCATTTTGCAGTTCCGGTTTGACGAAGATCATCTCAGCAGTCACGCCCGCCGTAACGGTAATGCCCAGCCCGTTACTCTTTTTACCAGACTTTGTCGTAATCAGAATCACGCCGTTACCGGCACGCGATCCGTAGAGAGCGGCTGCCGAGGCACCTTTCAGTACGGTCATGGACTCAATATCTTCGGGATTAATATCCGACATCCCGTTTCCCATATCCACGCCTGAGTTACCCCAGACATCATCCACTCCGCCGGTGAAGTTATCAATCGGCGTACCGTCTACTACGATCAGCGGCTGGTTGCTTCCGGTCAGGGAGTTATTACCACGAAGCACAATCTTGGACGACCCCCCTACCCCATTACTGGAACGTACGATCTGCAAGCCGGAGACTTTGCCGGAAAGAGAATTGGCAATGTTCGGTTCGCGCGATGAGAGCAAGTCGTCACCCTTCAGTTCCTGCATGGAATAGCCGAGCGCCTTCTTGTCTCGCTTCATGCCCAGGGCGGTAACCACCACTTCGTCCAATTTCTGAGCATCCTCCTCCATGTGTATCGAAAGCGTTGCTTGCCCCGTATAGGGAATGTCCTGCGTTACGTAACCAATAAAAGAGATCTGAATGACATCCCCCTTCTTCAACCCTTCGAGGGTAAACTGTCCATTCAGGTTGGTTATCGTACCATTCGTGGAGCCTTTTACTACGACAGAAGCCCCGGTCACTGGCCCCAACGCATCTTCCACGACTCCTGTCACTTTAGCGTTTTGCTGCGAAACGTCAGCAGTGGGGTGTTCCAACTCAGTCAATGCATAGGCGTTTCCTTCGAAAGTCAATGCTCCAACAAGCAGAATCAGGCTGACAAGTCTAAATCTTTTCAACATAACTGATGATTTTTGTTTGTTTTATTCGAGACAGGCTCTCATGTGAACCAATGTCTTTAATTCTCTATAAACATCAAAAATCGTCAGTATGTTTTCAGATTAACATAATCCAAGTGCAACATCCACTGGATGCCTACTTAAACGCGAGCCGGTAGACATCAGGGTAACATTAGATAACATACAGTGCCTTACTGCGTCGCGGCAGTACTTCACCGATGATGGCAGCGTCCGGATGAAAGCCGGAAAGCAGAAGTGAGTCGAGAAGTGTGTCGGCACGATCAGCATCCACAGCCATCAGTAGACCGCCGGAGGTTTGCGCATCACAAGCCAGCATCTTGCGCTCCACCGTGCAAGAGGGAGCGAAGCGAGTCTGCTCCTTCACGAAATCGAGGTTGCGGAAAGCAGCTCCGGGAATGCAGCCTGCTGACAGCAGATCAATTACTTCAGGCAACACTGGCAACGCTTCACTATCCAGCTGAATTGTGACACCCGCTGCCTCCGCCATCTTCAGCGCATGGCCGGCCAATCCGAAGCCGGTTACGTCCGTTGCCCCTTTTACACCCTGCTCCTGCATCAGAGCGGAAGCTGTTTTGTTGAGAAGTTTCATCTGCTCCAAAGCTTTGTTGTAGGCCGTGGAAGAACACATCTTCATCCGATGAGCAGTCATCAGTACCCCTACGCCCAATGGTTTGCTCAATATCAGCCGTTGACCGGGACGCAGACCGGCGTTGGTTACCAGCCGATCGGGATGCACCGTTCCAACAACAGCCAGTCCGTACTTAGGAGGGGTGTCGTCTATCGTATGACCACCCATTGTGAAGGCGCCGCTCTCATTAATCTTGTCTTGTCCACCAGCCAGTATGTCTCGCAACACTTCCAGCGGAATATTTTTGGATGGAAACATTGTCAGGTTGAGTGTCAGCAGCGGTGTGCCCCCCATAGCGTATACATCGCTTAGCGCATTGGCAGCAGCAATTTGGCCAAAAGTAAAAGCATCCGAGCAAACGGGAGGGAAGAAGTCGGTCGTTACAATCAGCGCTGTTTCAGCATTCAGCAGATAGACGCCGGCGTCATCGTGCGTCTCAATATCGACCAGAATGCGAGAATTTTTCACCAACGGGATGGTAGCCAGCAGTTCGGACAACTCAGCTGGAGCCAGCTTAGCGGAGCAACCACCATAGGTTGCGGTAGAGAGCAAATCAAAAGGTTGAGAGGTCATATAGTTGGGTATGAATAGTAAGTGAGTTCATTAATTCAAGAAACCGCGCCCTACTTTCGGGCGGCACAGCCAGACACATCCCGCACTCGGACGAAATACGTTCCGGCACGGCTATCACCTGCACCGCCAGACAGGCAATACGGCAAGCATTGTCGGCCTTAATCACCTCGCGGGCTGTACGAAAAGTGGCCACTAGGCTAACGGCAGGCATCGGCAATTGCTTTTACAAGTATTTGCAAATCTTCCGGCGTATGGTAAGGCGAGGACGAGATGCGCACTGTTCCGACAGGAAACGTACCCAGCGTACGATGTGCCAGCGGAGCACAATGCAAACCGGAACGCACCTCTATGCGATACTTTGCATACAAGCGACCGGCCAATTCGGAAGGCGTCATCCGGTCGCTCGTAAAGGAGAATACCTCTCCTTGCCGCTCACCCTCCAAAGCACGAAAAAGACGAATATCGGATAGGCAGGATAGACAAGACAGACACTGTAACCAGTCGTCCGGTGTATGGGCAGGCTTCGGACGATTCTCTATCGCCGCCAACAGACCAATAATACCTACCAAATTAGGCGTACCCGCCTCGTAACGGTCGGGCAAGTCGTCCGGCATCTCGTAACGATCGGAGTTACTTCCCGTTCCCCCATGAATATACGGTTTAAGACCTTCGGGATAACGGCAAAGGAAACCACCAATACCGGTAGGCCCCATCAACCCCTTATGTCCGGAGAAGAAGAGGGCGGTCACGTCCCACGCATCCCCTAGTACCGGAACCGAGCCCAATGATTGAGAAACGTCGACTAAGATCGGCACGTAGGCGCGGTTGCACAATTCGGCAATCTCCGCCACCGGCTGGATCACCCCGTTTACGTTGCTCTGATGGTTGATAACAAACACCTCGACACCACTCAGTTTGAGCGCACGGAGTTGTTGCATATCGACCGTTCCATCCGCAAGAGCCGGCAATACATGTATCTCTATTCCCCGCGTCTCCTTCAGATAATAAAGCACCCGCATCACAGCGTTATGCTCCATCGGCGAAACCCACACAGGGGTACCTTCAGCCATCTCAATTCCTTTCAGCAACGCATTAGCCGCCGACGTAGCTCCGGAACAAAAGGCAACCTGCTCAGACGCCTTTGCCCCCAACCATCCGGCCACGGCATCCCGACAAGCCTCCACAGCACGCGTGGCCTGCACAATCCGCGGATAGGACGCACGGCCGTAAGTACCCCCTTCAAAGTTCAGATAGTGAGCCAT
>JAVVRI010000128.1:0-8222 GCA_036654795.1 Tannerellaceae bacterium | reverse complement strand
AAGGAGATTTGGATATTTCTATTTACACTCCTTTAGGTTACTTCCGAAACTTGAGACACTTATAGGCTAGGGAGGTTGAATGCCTTTATCTCGGCATCTTCATGCTCTCTGGCAAAGATCTCTTTTGCCTGCTTGATGATCTCCGGATGATATTTGGCCATGTTGGTCTGCTCGCGCGGATCGAGGTCGAGGTCGTAGAGTTCGAGTTCGCGGTTACCTTTGTCCATGTCTCCGACGAATACTTTCCATTTGCCCATACGGAGTGCCTTTTGACCTCCTGACTCAGGAAATTCCCAGTAGAGGAAGTCGTGCTTCGGCTGCGGTTTACCCAAAAGCTCAGGCAGGATGCTGATACCATCGGTACGGGTGGCACAGGGCACGCCGGCAAGGTCGCAGAAGGTAGGCATCATGTCCCAGAAGGAACAAAGGATGTCGCTCGTAGTGCCCGCTTTCACTTTGGCAGGCCAGGAAACGACCATTGGGGTGCGGATGCCGCCTTCGCGCAGGTTGCCCTTACCCCAGCCCATTTCGCACTTGAAGGGTTTGGCACTGTCGAAGAATGGAGAGTCCGAACCGCCGTTATAGGACGGACCGTTGTCGCTCGTCAGGATGATCACGGTGTTCTCATAGATTCCCAGATCCTTTAGTTTCTGCATCAGTCCGCCTATCTGCTCGTCCCAGTAGGTCAGCATGGCTGCGTAGGTGGCACGGGGGTAACGACAAGGAAAATAGCCCTTTTTACCTTCGTAAGGGGCTTCGTCTCCAAATTTATCAACGTAGTGTTTTACCAATCTTTCGGGAGCCTGAAGGGGAACGTGGGGAATCGGGGTTGTCCACATCAGCAGGAAGGGTTTGTCCTTGTTGCTTTCAACGAACTTCAAGATTTCGGGATACATCAGGTCTGGGCTGTATTGTTTCTGCGTGTACTTGGCGTAACTCTGCTCATTGGCAGGATCTTCATCGGAAGCGAGCTTGGTGCCCGGAATGGGTTGTAGCTTGTTTTCGGTGTACTCGCGTTGCTCGTTGCGATAGAGGAACATTGGGTAATAGGTATGTGCCTGCCGTTGGCAGTTGTAGCCATAGAAGAAGTCGAAGCCCATTTTGTTTGGTGTACTGACTGATCCGGGATAGCCCAAGCCCCATTTGCCAATGCAGGCGGTGGTGTAGCCCCCTTTCTTGAGCAGAGCAGGTATCATCACGGTGTTAGCCGGTACGTTGCGCTGTCCTTCCAGCGTAGAGTCGGCGTACATGGCGGCATGGCTCCATACGTTTCCGCGCTCATCCATCTCGTCGTTTCCACGGATGTAGGCGTGTCCGGAGTGTAGTCCTGTCATCAGTATGCATCGTGATGGGGCGGAGACGGCTGTGCCGGAGTAGGAATTGGTGAAGAGCATTCCTGAACGGGCTAGTTTGTCCATGTTGGGTGTCTCTATTAATTGCTGGCCATAGCAATTCATTTCGGCTCGCCCCATGTCATCAGCAAGTATGTAGATGATGTTTGGCTGTTTAGCCGGGGCTTCTTTGGCATAGCCGGGCACAGTGAATGTGCCCAGCAATGAAACTCCAAGAACAACAGTTGTTTTGTTCATTTTATTTTATGATTATATATGGTTGGTATTAATTCCATCCGGGGTTTTGCGTCAGATTCTTGTTGAGCGATAAGTCGTTCAGCGGGATTGGGAAGAGGTAGTAGTCATCTTTCCAACCTTTGCCTTCTTTAACCGGGTTGTTGAAGCGTTTTAGGTAACCTTCGTTCGAAGCGTCGGTTCCGTCACGGTTTACTAACTTCTTGCTCTCCCAAGCAGGAACAATCTTGCCAGCGGCATTGGTGTAGTCTGACTTTTTGATATATACTCCCATCTGATCTTGGTTGATGAACCAAGCAGCCTTTTTCCAACGGCGTACATCTTGGAAACCAAAGCCTTCCCCCATCAGCTCGGTGATGCGTTCGCGGCGTATTTCCCACAATAGGGGATCGACGGTTTTGTCTCGTTTAGGATCAAATGCTTCGTTTATTTCGGCTATTTTCATGTTGGCAATACCGGCACGTACACGCAGCTTGTTTATCGTTTCGTCCGCTACGCCTTGCGAGAACTGACCTGTTTCGAACATTGCTTCGGCGTAATTGAGCAGCACTTCTTCGATGTAAAAGATTGGTTTGTCGCATGTGTTGACTGCCCCCATGTTGCTGTTTGTATCCCATAGGTTGTAGTGACGCCACATGTAGTATCCGCTATAAGAACCCATCGGAGCTTGGCCGGGACCATTCACGTTGGGAGACATCCAGTTCATTGTACCCGACCAGTTGAATACCGGTAGGCGTTTTGCTCCGTTCTGAGGTAAGAGCTGCACCAGCAGTTTGGCGTATTCTTCCGGATCGTCCTTGCCGTTGAAGGTTGTCTGATTTTTAGTACCGTTCGGTGAGAAGTCCATTTTCAACCCCGTCTTCATAAAGTAAGGGGGAACTACTTGGAACAGCAGACGGTGGTCGCGATTGCGAAACTCGTTGTACATGGATTTGTCACCTTGGTAGAGCGGGCTGTTCGAGATGGTCTTACCATCGGCGCAGAGATACATTTCCACTGTGGCTTTGTGCATTTCGTATTTCCCGGACGAGGTACGTTCCGTATGTCCTATTGAGTTCAGCAGGATGTCTTTGGCATATTCCTTGTAGAGGATGATGCCATTGTAAGTCGCTAAGTTGTCGCTACACATTAAGGCATCATAATTACTGTTTACCGTAGGATAGACATTCATTAACTCTTTTGACACACGGATTGCTTCGTCTAGGAATTTCTTTTCGTCGCCTAAGCCATGATATTTTCGCCATGTTCCTTCAAATAGACAGAAGCGAGACATCAAGGCACGCACTACGTTTCGGTTGATGGTGTTGGGGCCATCACCGTTTACCTTAATATTCTTTTCGGCATATTGGAGACGCTCCAGCATCTTGTCCGTAACCTCTTTGCGAGGGGTACGGGCTCCGTAGATCATGTCTACATCTTTCTCTCCGATTACTTTGTCTACCCAAGGCACGTCGCCAAAGCGGGATACCAGCTCCATGTAGTTGAATTCGTGGAAGAAATAGCCTACCGAACGCCAGTGTGCTTTTTCGGCATCAGTCATTTCTGACTTGTCGAGATTGTCGATCATCAAATTGATCATACGTACGTAGCGGAAGTCCCAACCACCACCGTTGGACGGTACGGTGGCAGTCTGGTTGCGGAGCTCGTTGGGCTCAGTTGTTTCGTAGATAGACAAGTAGCCGGCACGGAAATCGCCTTCGTAGCGCCCCATGTTCGAGATTATTGACTGTATGAACTTGTCTTTATTATCTACGCCATTGATTTTCTCGGCGTTGTCGAATGTGGAATAGAGCGACCAAGCATACGTTTTAAAGTTGTCGTATGTCATAAAGGCTGTGGTTTCCGTTTGTGATTCTACTGGAGCTTTTTCCAGAAAGTCATCGTTGCATGCTCCAAACGTGAGTGTCGCAGCAATAGATAGTATAATTATTTTTTTCATATTCTGATACGATTATAAGGTTACGTTGATGCCAAATGAATAAGTAGCATAGAAAGGATATCCCCAACTCAGACGTTCCGGGTCATAACCCTTCGGTAGCTTATCCCAAGTACAAATGTTTTCAGCAGAGAAGAACACCTTGATGTTACTCAAGCTTATCTTTTTTATTAGTTCGCTCGGTATAGTATAGCCCAAAGTTACGTTCTTTAAGCGCAGGTAGGCCGCATTTACTAAGTATTTAGTTTGGATGCGGTTGTTTGAACCGGCATTTTTGCCTTCGTCATATAGGCGAGGAAACTCAGTATTGGGATCAATCGGGTTCCAATTACCTTTTGCAGGGTCAATTGGTTTCCAGTAGTCCAACTGGTGCGAGTAAACAGTACCGAAAGAGCCGTGGGAGAGCGGGAAACGGAGGTCTCCGGTCAACCAAGCATCGCGTTTACCTGTTCCTTGGAGGAAGATAGACAGATCGAACCCTTTATAGTTGACGCCTGCTGTTACGCCATATTGATAACGTGGTGTTTCGTTTCCGATGATTGAACGGTCGCCCGGATCTTCGATATTGTCGCGCCCATTGTCAATCTGATTGATACTTCCGTTTTCTTTGTCGTCGCGTAAGTTCTGGAACATGATGTCACCCGGACGGATATTGTTGTTACCTTTGATAGTCGTTACGCCGTCTTTTAGCTTCCATACGCCGTTTTGCCAGCCTTCTTGGAAGTCGTTGATGGTGTAGTAACGGTCGGTGGTGTATCCCCAAATTTCACCCAAGGTCATACCTTCACGGTAACGTTTGAATGACTTTTCGTCGTTTTGACCATCCCTTTCGCTGTTGCGGTCTCTGAACAGACCGGCTTCGTTGTCGTACTTCGTGATGACGGAACGTGAATCGTATAGGTTAAAACCGACATTATAACCCCAGTCGCCGATCTGATCACGCCAACTGACGGACAGTTCCCAACCTTTTGTACGTAAATCGGCTGCGTTTTGCTGAGGAGCGTCTGTACCAACTACGCTTGGAAATTCAGCACCCGGCATCAGCATCCCCTTAGTGTTGCGGCGATACCAGTCGAAGGTACCGTTTAATCGGCTATTGAAGGCGGAGAAGTCGAACCCCACGTCCAATGTTTCCACTACTTCCCAACCAAAGTCGCTTCGAACCAAACCTGGTGCGTTCAGCGTGATTGGCTTCTTGCCATTTACCAGCCAATAGGCCTGTTTGGATGTCATAATCGGATTGTAGGCATATTCGTTAATTGCCTGATTACCTACCTGTCCCCATGATCCACGTATTTTAAATTGGTCGAGCCAAGACCGGCTCCACTCCATGAATTTCTCTTGACCTAACTGCCAGCCGAGAGAGAAAGAGGGGAAAAAGCCAAAGCGGGAATCAGTCGGAAACTTGGAGGATCCGTCGTAACGTCCGTTTACCTCTAGCAAGTAGCGGTTCATATAGTCATAGTTTACACGGAAGAATCCGCTTCTGATGGCATACTGTTTGTATTCATCCTTTGTCTGAATGTCGCCTGTAGCACCGCTAATGGAGGGCATTCCAGGATTAATCATGTCGTCGCGTTGTACCCAAAGCGACTCATAGTTGCGCGATTCCTGCGAGTAACCGACCATAGCCTTGAAGTTATGTTTGTTCTTTAGGTTGAACTGGTAGTTGGCATATGTGTTGATCGCGTTATAGTCTGTCGATGTTTTGTCGTTACGGTAACGTCCTGTAGAGGGTGTGTCAGACCAGAGTAGTCCCATCTGGTCGTTGGTCATCTGGAACGGACTGGTATATAACTTCTTGTCGCTACTTTTCTTATCGAACGTGTATTCAAAGATAGCTTCAAAGCCTTTGAACGGCGTAAGGGAGGTGCGAGAAAAGATACGAGGGTTCTCGTTTTTGTAGCGCGTTGGGTCTTTTAGGCGGATATAGTTTTCCGGTGTGTTGACAGGATAGGCAGGACCTTGCAGGTCGTTACTGCGGACAATCTCTCCAGCAGGATAAAAGCGGGGCAGATAGGTCTTGTAAATGGCATCGTCCGATTCTACATATGAACGTTTCCCGTTGGCGTAACGGATGTCAAGCGATTCGTTCAACCATGGGGTGATGTCTGCACTGAGGTAGGATGACATATTGATACGATCGTAACTGTCTTTATTCGTGATCAACGTACCCTGGTTGTTTGTGTATCCCATGGATATACGGTAGGTGATCTTCTCACCACCACCGGTAGCAGACACGTTGTGCGTATGTTGGAAGCCGACGTTATCCAGAATAGCACCTTGCGGGTCGTTGTCCTTTAGGTAGTAGTATCTGTTCTCACCTTCAGGCATATAGAGCCCGTTAGCCGGATATTTGGACGGATTGGCGTCGTAATCCTTTACATAACCGATCCAGTCAGAGAGGTTCTGGTTGTCGGCGTAATATTTGCCATCGTTATCCCAAGCCTTGTGTGTCTCCAGAATGTCTATAATGGAGGCCTGTTCGGGGCGGTTGATGCTTTTGATAAAGCCGAAGTTGTTGTTGTAGTTTAGTTGCAAGCGGCTGTTTCTCTTCGCCTTTTTTGTCGTGATCAGGATTACACCGAATGCACCACGCGCACCGTAGATGGCAGCCGAAGCAGCATCCTTGAGTACAGATACGGATTCAATATCTTCGGGGTTGATCATGTCGATATCTGCCGGCACGTTGTCCACCAACACAAGCGGACCACCGCCATTGATGGAGGTCGTACCACGTATATTGAACGTGTTAGCCTTTCCCGGTATGGCACTGCTGGAAACAACCAGTCCCGGTATCGTACCCTGAAGGGCGGAAGCTATGTTAGTTACCGGACGGTTGCCCAGAGCTTTATCCATTGATACCATCGAAACGGCACCGGTCAGGTTCTCTTTCTTCTGTACGCCGTAACCTACCACAACGACTTCGCCCAGTGTTTTCGAGTCTTCTACCAACACGATGTTGTATTCGGTCTGGTCGGTCACTACGAATTCTTTAGGTAGGTAACCGATGAAGGAGATCTGTATCTTTGCTCCGGCGGGTACTTCGAGGCTGAAGGCTCCGTCCATGTCTGTGATGGTACCGTTGGTTGCTCCTTTTTCTACTACATTGGCTCCGATGATGGCTCCCATGGCATCAGTTACTTTTCCTTTAATCTTACGGTTTGCTTGACTTCTGGGTAGTGAGGCTGCTTCTTTTCGGTAGATGGTTATGTATTTGCCATCTACTTTATAGTCCAAGTTGTTGGCTAGGATTTGTCCTAGTACAGTTTCTACCGATTTTGCTTCGGCGTTTACTGAGACTTTTCGTTTGAAGTCTGCATCAGAGGAGTTGAAAATGAACACCAGATCGGTTTGCTTCTCAATGTGGTCGAAAACCGTTTTCATTGTAACATTAGCCAGTTTAATGGAAACGTAGGCACTCTGGAATTCCATGGAGTTGCCAGCCGCCTTGCTAAAGGGAATGCTGATCAGTAGCCCCAGCAATAGCAGGGGAATCTTACTGAATAAGAAAGTAGTTATTTTTTTCATAAATAAAAAAGATTGAAAGGTTAATACTGAAATAATTTATGGTTTCTTACTGAGGTAATAGACACTTCCTTTCTGTGAGTATTGAAAGTAAGCGACCTTACTCAGCATACGCAATATGTCATCCAGCGATTCGTGATAGATGAATTTTGCGTTTATTTTGTCTTTAGTAAACTGTTTCTTGTTGTATTGGATGGTTACGCCATATTGCGTTTCGAGTCGTTTGGTTACTTCAGCAAACGGGGCATCTTCAAAAATAAACTCCCCGTTTATCCAAGAGGTATAGATGGACGTATGCACTTGCTCTACCTGTATGTTATCCATCCCCTGAGTATAATAGGCTTGTTCGTTGGGCTTCAATATGACAGAAAGGATGGCATCGTCTTGCGTGGGCGAAACCCGTACGGAGCCTTCGGTAAGGGTTGTGCGTACGGAGTTGTCGTTGTGAAAGGCTGAAATACAAAATTCCGTACCTAGTGCTTCGATGTCCATCAAGTGGGTCGTTACGATGAATGGTTTATTTTTGTTCTTAGCCACTTCGAAGTAGGCTTCTCCTAACAGTATGACATTTCGCTTGTTACCTGTAAACTTATCCGGAGTGATCAGGATGGAGCCGGAGTTTAGATAGACCTTCGTACTGTCCTCTAGTAGGATGGTCTTGCGTTCGCCAACCTGGGTACTATATTCAATATTCTGTACTACTATTTCCGGTTGGATGTCTGGTGACATGTAGTGCCAAGTGAGCCAAGAGGCCAACAGCGGCAAAACCAGCATTCCGGCTATCCGGTAGAGCGTAATATATAATGTATGTAACTGTCTCTTTTTGGCTGTTTTTTGTTCAAATATCTCGATTCTTTGCAGTAGGAGTTGCAAGGATTCCTCCATCGCCTCTCCATTTGCTGCCGTTACGGACTTGTCCCATAGTTGCCATAGAGAAGAAGAGGCCGTTTCGGCATCCTGCGATGCCAGCCAGTGGTCTACTTCCTCTTTTTCGGTATCTGTACAAGCGTTTTTTGTATATTTAAGTAGAATTTCGTAATCCATCTAATTGTGTGTTTATAAGTAATACAACGGCCACGTGCTACACACGTAGTCGGTTTGTTTTTATATTAGAATTTTTAAAAAAAAAGTTTTTTAATTGGTTGGGAATAAACGGGGGGGAAAATAAAAAA
>JAVVRI010000127.1:0-8349 GCA_036654795.1 Tannerellaceae bacterium | reverse complement strand
ATGGAAATGAATTATGTAGCTCCCGCAGTGGAGATGGTAGAAGTAGAGGTAGAAAAAGGCTTCGGATTTAGCACAGAGGGCGACGGAGTATAAGTATTTAATTATTTAATATTAAAGTATTAACAATGAAAACAAAGAAAATTTTATTATCTGCTTTCGCGTTTTCTGCAATATTTGCAGGATGCTCGAATGAGGACTTAATTACTGTAGACAATAGACCGGCAGCACAAGACCTGTCTATGCGTCCAGAAGTAGGTCAAGTAAACTTCGATTTTGGAGCAGCAAAAACACGTATAGCTATCAAAGATGGAAGTACTTTCAATTGGGATTTTCAGGACGGAGATCAAGTTGGCGCTTGCATTATAGACCAAGCAAACTACACTACAAAGAAAGAGTATGCAGACTGGACAATAGATGGTAGTCACCCTTGGTTAGGGAAGAGTATAGATAATCCCGAACCATTTTACTCTCTTGTAAATTATGTGTCAAGCAATTATCCTTATACCTATTCAGTTAAGGATAAAAAATGGACAACGTGTGCAAAATTGGTGGAAGGAAACTATATGTTCTATGCTCCTTTCAACGAAAAAATGTTGACTCGTGAGCCAGTTGTAACCAAGCTTTCTGTTATTCAAGACTGTTCTACTCCATCAAAAGCAGTTGAAGATTTGTTAGCCTCAAAAACCCCGGTTGCTGTAGGTTATCAAGCCTTGAAAGCCGAGGGTCAAGAATTGGTAGCTCAAGCTACAATGTTAGACATTTATTCTTATCCTGAATTTACTATTAAGAATAACTTTAATGGTTACGTATTTGATGCGCAGACAAGTACCGGTGGTGCTAAAGAGTATGAAATGATTATTGATAGTATTCAGATTTTCTCTGTCAAAGAAAATCATGTATATCCTGCAGAAGCAGCTATTAACCATGAGAAATTAGTGACGAATTTAAAACCAGGCGCTAATGGTGGACTCTGTGAGTGGCAGAAATTAGCTCGTGAAAAAGCAGCTACTGCTGACATTTTAGCAGTGTCTCCTAATGCCGATTTTAAGAAAGCAACAGATTTTCAATCGGCAAAAGGTGTGGGATCTATATTAGGTAACATCATAAAGAGAACAGAAAAAGTCACCTTGAAAATTGGTAAGACTCTTGCACCAAAAGGAGAGTACAGATTTAATGCAGTGCTTCCGGCAGAAGCTTATGAAAAAGATAATATGAAAGCTAATGTTTTCGTAACGATTGCAGGCAAACAGTATGTGATTGCACAAACACAAAATAGTGATACAAAAGTATTTAGTATTGCTAGTGGGAAAGCTACTGCAATTACTGCAAACCTTAATCAATTCTCTTGGACTTTTGACGATACAAAGCATGCTAACAAAGATGGTGTAACTTTACTGCGTAAGCAAAGATATCCGGCATCAGAAATTGAATCTAGTTTAGATGGTCCTAAGAAGGAATTTGCAGGCACTTTATTAACAATTAACTTGACTGGTGGTAAAACTGAAGGCGCTTTCTTGCTTGACCAAGCTGAAAAAAACTATGGTATCAAGACTAATGAAGAATTAGTAGGCATAGTTAATAGTTATGCACGCTATGTTGACGTAGTTGAAGATGCTGCACTAAGCAACACACCTCAAACCGACTGGGGGAATTTGAAATTCGCTATTGCATCTGATAATACGATTGAAATTAACTCTGCTCTGATTGATAGATTATATGACATTAACTATAATGAAGCTGCTGGAATCGTACAAGGTAGTTTAGAAATTAATGCGACTACTGTGAAGATTAGCGGAGACGTTAAAGCTAGTATTGGAACTAAAGAAGGTGAAGTATACCCTGTAACATTCACCTCTACTACTGGCAAAAACAAAACATATACCATCAAATTAAAAATGGGTGATATTACAGCTACCCAAATTGATAAAGCTGGTTATTATTATCTTGCAACAGGACAAACAATCGACACTGCAACAATAGCTGAACAGATTGCCGGTTACGTTCACATCTTTAATAACGGAACATTATCATTAGATGAAAGTGCTAAAAACGCATCTTCTATCATTAATAATGGAACGTTGACCTTAACAGGCGGTGTTCTTAATTCTGCATTGACTATTTATAACAACAACAGTGCAACAATAACTACTTCGGGTATTATTACGGCAACCATTAGCAATGCTAAGGGAGCAAACCTAACAGTAGATGCTGGTAGCAACTTGCGTTCTGCAAACAATGTGAACAATGGTACTATAACAATGCAGAATGCTTCTAGTGTAGCAACAATTGGTTTAGGTAGTGGTATCATTAATAATGATGAATTAGGCAAAGTTGCAGCTAATGAAGGACAAACTGTATTTGCAACAGTTTCGAAATTAACAGAACAAAATGCTAAGATTAACTCTACTGAAATTACAGCAGCTATGGGCTTAAACCTATTGAAAGTAACTGGAACTCAAACAACTGCTCTCGTTACAGGTTTGTCTCTCATCAACGCTCCGTATACTACAGCAGGAGTTAAGATCAAGACCTTAGAATTAAGCAATGCTACAATTACTACTACTACTGGTGGTGCTTTGACAATGCCAATCATTATGTCTGGTATGAATACATGGGCAGGAGCTGATACAGGTGCTACGACTAACGTAACTGGTGCTCAGTTCACCTTTAATGATGCGGCGACATTGGCATTAAAACTAATTGATTTAGCCGGTACAAAGACTCAAGTAACAGCAGGAGAGAAATCTATAACTGCTCCTGCTAGTCTAGCTACTTGGAACGGGAAATCTGGTAACTTCTAACTTAGCGTAAAATCTAATAAAGTTTGATTTAATCGAACCTGAATTAGACTTATAAAAAGAGTGTGTGAAAGGATACTGCAAAATCAGTATCATTCACACACTCTTTTTATTATTTTTCTTTTTTTCTAGGAGCTTCTTCTTTAGTCATTCATAAAGTTTGTTTCTCCATGTTGATTCCCCCTGGAAAGAGAGCATCAGCTCGCTCTATATATAAGGTACGCGCGCGCCCGTACCTTATATATAGAGCGAGCTTTTTATTTCTCCCCTCCCTTTCTTGCGCCATAACCTTATCAAAGCCTTGCCAGTGTCGTCCAAACGGACTATCTTCGCAACGTTTTGTTCCGCGATGCTTCCTTGGTTTACCGTTCATACACTCTCTGCCGCTGTCTGCCGTAACCGCGCTGCGGGTGGGAAGGCTCGAGCAAACCTCCGGAGTAAGTCAGAAGACCTGCAAGACGAAGACCTGCCCGATGCTTTCGAGGAAAGAGCGAATAAAGAGTGCCTTCTTTGAAGCGCAGCCAATAAAGCACTAAAATAGGCTAGGAAGAAAATCCTATCAAGAAAGAGCTGTCTACAAACTTTCATTTACTTCCTTTTCGTTTCTTGCTTAAAACCCTTACATTTGCAAAAGCACTTATAAAAAGAAGTATATGATGAGTCCGATAGAAAGAATGAAGCTGATACCTTATGGCATGACGGATTTTGCCTCCATTATCCGCAATAACTATTGTTATATAGACAAGACCCGCTACATCGCCGAGATAGAGCGGACGGTCCGTTTCTTCTTCATCGTTCGCCCCCGTCGTTTCGGGAAGAGCCTTTTCCTTAACATGCTGGAGTATTATTACGACTGCTTGGCAAAGGATGAGTTCGATGAGCTCTTCGGGGGATTGTACGTCGGCACCCATCCTACCAGTATCCGCAACAGCTACCTGGTGCTCAAAATGAGCTTCTCTGGGATAACGGCTAATCCGGAGAAGATGGAAAGTTCATTCAACTGCTATTGCGGAATGATGTTAAAGGACTTTGCTTTGAAGTATGCCTCTTTCCTGTCCGAAGACACTTTGTCAGCCATTCAGCAGGCAGATACGGCAGCCAACAAACTGGCGGCTTTGTGTCTCGCGCTGAAGCAGAAAGGTCTGAAGATGTACCTCATTCTTGACGAATACGACAACTTTGCCAACAACGTGCTGTCCAGCTACGGCGATTCGCGCTACCACGCGCTGACCCATGGCGACGGTTTCCTGCGCGACTTCCTCAAGGTGGTGAAAGACCATACGGACAAAGTGATAGAGCGCATGTATATCACCGGTGTCAGTCCCGTCACCATGGACGACCTCACCAGCGGTTTCAACATCGCCAGCAACCAAAGCACGAACCCCGTCTTCAACGGGATGATCGGCTTCACCGAGATGGAAGTTCGGAGCATTCTGGATTATTACATCGGGCAAGGAAGAATCACGCATTCGGCCGACCAACTCATAGAGCTCATGAAGCCATGGTATGACAACTATTGCTTTTCCAAAGCCTGCTTGGAAGAAGCGCCGATGTACAATTCGGACATGGTGCTCTATTTCGTCAACTCGTATCTGAGCCGTAAGATGCCGCCCGAACAAATGCTCGACTCCAATGTCCGCACCGACTATAACAAGCTCCGCCACCTCATCCGGATGGACAAGAGTTTTGGCAAGAACGCCAGCGTCATCCAAGAGATTATAACGCAAGGTGGAACTTTCGGAACCATCAAAGATTCCTTTCCCGCTGTAGAGATAGCCAAAACGGACAACTTCAAGAGTTTGCTGTTCTATTATGGCATGCTGAGCATAAACCATGTAGAGATGGGCGATTTGTTTCTTGCCATTCCGAATCTAGTTGTCAAAGAGCAGTTATATGGTTACTTGGCTGATGTTTATAAAGATGTTGCATCGCTGGAATTGGATGTCAGCGATTTGAACCAACTGATGAAACGCATGGCCTATTTCCTTGAATGGGAGAACTACTTCCAATACATTGCCAACCAACTCAAAGCTCAAAGCTCCATCCGCGAATTCATGGAAGGCGAAGCTCATGTAAAAGGTTTCTTGCTGAGCTACATGGGCATGAACAATTACTACATGACCTTTCCCGAATACGAAATGAACAAAGGCTTCAGCGACTTCTACCTGCAGCCCAATCTGGCTCAACTGCCCGACTTGCCCTACAGCTATGCCATCGAAGTGAAGTACGCCCATCGGGATGCCAATGACGCCGAACTGGAGAAATTGCTGGAAGATGCCAGGGTGCAGCTGACTCGCTATGCCGAATGTCCGAAGGTACAGGCGGGGAAAGGCACCACACAAGTCATCAAGATAGCCTTAGTGTTCCGTGGCTGGGATTTGGAGAAGTTTGTCAGAGTATAAAAAGATACAGATAAAAGTAGATGTTGAATGTGACAAAGAATAGAGTAAGCTATATTCTCAAGAAGAGAAGGGATTACTTATATTTAATTAATGAAAGAAGTATATGATGAGTCCGATAGAAAAAATGAAGCTGATACCTTATGGCATGACGGATTTTGCCTCCATTATCCGCAATAACTATTGTTATATAGACAAGACCCGCTACATCGCCGAGATAGAGCGGACGGTCCGTTTCTTCTTCATCGTTCGCCCCCGTCGTTTCGGGAAGAGCCTTTTCCTTAACATGCTGGAGTATTATTACGACTGCTTGGCAAAGGATGAGTTCGATGAGCTCTTCGGGGGATTGTACGTCGGCACCCATCCTACCAGTATCCGCAACAGCTACCTGGTGCTCAAAATGAGCTTCTCTGGGATAACGGCTAATCCGGAGAAGATGGAAAGTTCATTCAACTGCTATTGCGGAATGATGTTAAAGGACTTTGCTTTGAAGTATGCCTCTTTCCTGTCCGAAGACACTTTGTCAGCCATTCAGCAGGCAGATACGGCAGCCAACAAACTGGCGGCTTTGTGTCTCGCGCTGAAGCAGAAAGGTCTGAAGATGTACCTCATTCTTGACGAATACGACAACTTTGCCAACAACGTGCTGTCCAGCTACGGCGATTCGCGCTACCACGCGCTGACCCATGGCGACGGTTTCCTGCGCGACTTCCTCAAGGTGGTGAAAGACCATACGGACAAAGTGATAGAGCGCATGTATATCACCGGTGTCAGTCCCGTCACCATGGACGACCTCACCAGCGGTTTCAACATCGCCAGCAACCAAAGCACGAACCCCGTCTTCAACGGGATGATCGGCTTCACCGAGATGGAAGTTCGGAGCATTCTGGATTATTACATCGGGCAAGGAAGAATCACGCATTCGGCCGACCAACTCATAGAGCTCATGAAGCCATGGTATGACAACTATTGCTTTTCCAAAGCCTGCTTGGAAGAAGCGCCGATGTACAATTCGGACATGGTGCTCTATTTCGTCAACTCGTATCTGAGCCGTAAGATGCCGCCCGAACAAATGCTCGACTCCAATGTCCGCACCGACTATAACAAGCTCCGCCACCTCATCCGGATGGACAAGAGTTTTGGCAAGAACGCCAGCGTCATCCAAGAGATTATAACGCAAGGTGGAACTTTCGGAACCATCAAAGATTCCTTTCCCGCTGTAGAGATAGCCAAAACGGACAACTTCAAGAGTTTGCTGTTCTATTATGGCATGCTGAGCATAAACCATGTAGAGATGGGCGATTTGTTTCTTGCCATTCCGAATCTAGTTGTCAAAGAGCAGTTATATGGTTACTTGGCTGATGTTTATAAAGATGTTGCATCGCTGGAATTGGATGTCAGCGATTTGAACCAACTGATGAAACGCATGGCCTATTTCCTTGAATGGGAGAACTACTTCCAATACATTGCCAACCAACTCAAAGCTCAAAGCTCCATCCGCGAATTCATGGAAGGCGAAGCTCATGTAAAAGGTTTCTTGCTGAGCTACATGGGCATGAACAATTACTACATGACCTTTCCCGAATACGAAATGAACAAAGGCTTCAGCGACTTCTACCTGCAGCCCAATCTGGCTCAACTGCCCGACTTGCCCTACAGCTATGCCATCGAAGTGAAGTACGCCCATCGGGATGCCAATGACGCCGAACTGGAGAAATTGCTGGAAGATGCCAGGGTGCAGCTGACTCGCTATGCCGAATGTCCGAAGGTACAGGCGGGGAAAGGCACCACACAAGTCATCAAGATAGCCTTAGTGTTCCGTGGCTGGGATTTGGAGAAGTTTGTCAGAATCTAAGTAAAACATACTTCATCAGTTCCCGCTACTTGTCTTTATCCCGCACTTTTATTCTTTATCTATATGTCACCTCGAATTACTAACCAATTTCTCTGTTTGTTGCTGCTGCTGCTCAGCAGCTGCCAATTTTTTCGCAAACCCATCGACTTCCCCGCCTATAATTTCACCGTCGACACGCTGTACTTCGCCACACCCGTCAAGCATCAAGGCAAATCGAGCAATTGCTGGGCGTATGCCGCCGCTTCGCTCCTCGAAACAGAATATTGGACAGCAAACGATGGAACAGATACACTCAACCTCTCACCCGAATACATCGTCCGCAGCAGCTATCAGGCGAAGTTCGACCACTATTGCCACGCGGGCGGAAAAGAAGAAATCTGCACGGGAGGACTGGGACATACCTTCATTCAAACTTTCCGCAAAGCGGGAATCGTACCGTGGCAAGCGTATGATAGTTGCTACCGCCACCGCCCGGCGTACAGTAAGCTTTTGAAAAACATCCGCCACTTGGCTCGCGAAGCTGTTTCACAACCAGAACAAGAAGCTTCATGCAAACTCGACTTATCCGCACTTCTCGATCAACAGATGGGCAGCCTTCCCGACTCATTCCTTTATGATGGCAAGCGGTTCACCCCGCAGACTTTTGCACAATTGTTGCCCGCCGTCCGTCGCGAATACATCGAGCTGACCAGTTTTGCCAACCAGCCCTATCATGCCTACTGCTCGCTGGACTTGCGCGACAATTGGGAACACGCCGCCTTCTACAATCTTCCGCTGAATCAGTTAATGAATGTAATGACCAGCGCTTTGCAGCACGGCACCACCTTTGTCTGGGATGGCGACGTCAGCGAACGTAGCTTCTCCATAAACAAGGGATTCGCGTTCTGTCCCTCGGAAATGCGGGTCAGCGAGCAGACACGCCTGTTCGCTTTCCTCTCCGGCGAAACGCGCGACGACCACATGATGCACATCATCGGATTGGCACACAACCAATTCGGCGAGCGCTTCTTCATCGCCAAAAATTCTGTAGGGAACGCCGGTCCATATCACGGCTATCTCTATCTTTCTGAAGAATACGTTCGTTTAAAAACAATTTCTATTCTGATAGACAAGCATGCCATTACGAAACTTTTAAAACAAAACTAATAGAGAAACAAGACGTTAGCACTAGACAGGCAACAACGTGGGCTAATCCTACCACAGAACTTTGCAAATGCGAGATAAAAAAAGTCATTATCTGATTAAATAGTCTGCCTTATCTGTTGTTCTACTAAAAAATATATTTTATTTTTGTCCT
>JAVVRI010000126.1:0-8418 GCA_036654795.1 Tannerellaceae bacterium | reverse complement strand
ACAAATAATTCCCCTCTCTTATTTTCTGGAATGTTTGTATCCCTATGGGGAGTTTGCGCATGATTTCGTTCATCGGACAATTTGTTTTATTGATTCAAAGATACGAATATTTTCCTTTGCAACATAGGCAGCATGCTATTTTTCAGGGCAACCGCACCAAAAACAAGTTTTAAGCTTAAAAACAGATAGACTGAATCTTGTAATACATTCGTCCGAACTGTTAGTGCTTTCTATACCACTATTTAGACCAAAACATTATTACAATTATACTTTTGAGCCGGCTCGAAATCAATTTTGAGCTGGCTCAAAAACAATTACCGGCATGGTTAAAATCAATTTTGAGCTGGCTCAAAAGTATAATAGCATATAAGAAAAAAAGCAAAACACCCTCTCCTTTCCATTAATATACTGCACGTTAGCGCTAATACATCTGCATGCAGTACAATTACAGGCTACTACTTATCGAAAAAGCATACAAATAGAAAAAAATAAGCCTTAATTTTGGTACGGGTTGCCCTGACTATTTTTTAGGGCAACCGTACCAAAATTAAGGCTTAAAGATAAGAAGGTCAGAAACTGCTTGAGGTCGTTCTTACTTCATCAGTTCCATCTCCTTTAGCAAATAGTTAGCACCGGCGTACTTGTCAATAATGAAAAGGACGTAACGTATGTCCACAATAATGCTGCGCTGATAGTCGGGCAGGTATTGGATATCGCCACCTACACCCTCCCAGTTACGGTCGAAGTTAATACCGATCAGTTCGCCTTGAGCATTAAGTACGGGGCTGCCGGAGTTGCCACCCGTAGTATGCGTCGTGGCGCTAAACGCTACCGGCATCTTTCCATTGGGCAGGGCGTAATGACCAAAGTCTTTGGCGTTGTAAAGTGCTTTGAGGCGATCGGATACGACAAACTCCCAGTTCGTTGAGTCCTCCTTCTCCATCACACCGTCCAGCGTAGTCTGGCAACTGTACCGGTCGGCATCACGCGGAGCGTAACCTTTTACCTGTCCATAGCTCAGGCGAAGGGTCGAATTGGCATCTGGGAAGTTAGCACGATTATCATACATAGCAAGTAGTCCGCGCACATACGTACGGTGTGCTATCGCATAACCGGCATCAAAGTCGGCCAAGGCAGCCGTAAGGGCTTTCTTCTCCTCTCGCACACCTTGTGCGAATAGTATCATCGGATCGTCCGCCAACACCTTTAGCGAGGGACGAGCCTTGAAGCGATTGAAGTTCTCTTCGCTACCATAGATAGAACGTTCGAACAGGTAGTCCACATACGAATCCACATTTCCTTTAAACTTCGCATTGAGTAGTTTCAGGCAGGCAGGCTGTTTGTCGGGAGCTACCAAGCGGACGTATTCCTTTAGCATCACTTTAGCAATCTTCTTGTCCACTTCGGGGGCATAATCTTTGTCGGCAAAGCGGTGATAAGCAACTTCCAAAGCATCCAACTGTTGCTGTTGTGCCACACGATCTTTTCCTTTGAGGGCAAGCGTCAAGGAGTCCAGACGGATAGGTACAGCGCTAAACTCAACGCCACGCATCAACGCCTCGTCCAGCATCCAGCTACGAAACCGCAACTCTTTACGATTACCAACAAGCTGCTCCATCGTCAACAATGCGTCGGGATAGGCGGGTTCGCAGTGCTTCAAAGACCAAGCGACCAACTTTTCTTGTTCCTCCTTCTTTGCCTGTTCAAAGTTTCGCTTGTTGATCGCCCAGTTACAACCGATAGCATTTTTGTAGGCATTGGTGGAACCGGCGTATTTGCTAGAATATTGGATGCGCACGGCGGGATCCTTCAACATCTCGTCCAGCATGACCTGTTGGCGGAGGTTGCGGATATTAATGCGCACGGCATTGTCAATATCACGGCGCTCCGCCACTTCCCAAGAGGTATAATACTTGTTGGTACGTCCGGGGAAGCCCATAATCATAGCAAAGTCATCTTCCTGCACCCCACGGATGGAGATCTTGAACCAGCGCTTTGGATGGAGAGGAACGTTACTTTTGGAGTATTCTGCCGGATTGCCATTAGCATCAGCATAGACGCGAAAGACAGAGAAGTCTCCGGTATGGCGCGGCCACATCCAGTTATCGGTATCTGCACCAAACTTGCCAATCGAAGAGGGAGGCGCACCTACCAGACGAATGTCGGAATAGCTCTTTTTGGTAAACATATAATATTTATTTCCACCGTAGAAAGCGCGAATTTCAACACTTGTTCCGGGATTCTCCTGAAGGAAAGCTTCGCCAACCTTCTCCTTCGCCAATCCGTCGAGGTACTTGGGGGAAAGGAAGTTCATACTATTGGGATCGGTCTCTTTCGTCAGTTCCTGCTTGACATAGTCCGTCACATCGTCTATCTTGTCTATAAAGGTGACGCTCAGTCCGGGATTAGGTAGTTCCTGCTCGCGGGTGGTTGCCCAGAAGCCATCCGTTAGGTAGTCGTGTTCCAGCGTACTGTGTTCCTGTATCTGGCCATAGCCACAGTGATGATTGGTTAACAGCAGGCCGTCGGGCGAAACAATTTCGCCAGTACATCCACCGCCAAAATGCACAACGGCATCTTTGAGTGAGGCGGAGTCGGGACTATAGATGTCATAATCCTGCAACTTAAGGCCGAGGGCCTGCATTTCAGGCAATTTCTGCTGTTGCAAAAGAGGGAGCAGCCACATTCCTTCATCAGCGACTGCCGGTAATGCCAGTAGCATCGCAGCTACAGACAAAAGAAGTCTTTTCATGTTATTCGTATTATTCGTGTGTGTTAAATTGACTATACGGATGTTTGGTCAGCATGGAGTTATAGTAGCGACAATCTCCACTCACCTCCTCACCCAGCCAGACGGGACGTTCGAAGGGTTCGTCCTCCTCATCCAGCTCGATCTCGGCCAGCGTAAGACCTTCGTTCGCTCCGTGAAAGACATCTACCTCCCAGGTATGCCGACCAAAATAGATCAGATGGCGCACCTTGTCGATAGCACCGGGCTCACAAAGAGCCAGCAACTGCTCGGCATCCGCCAAAGGGATGGATTGTTCGAACTCATAGCGGCTTAACCCCTTTTCGTCCGATGGGCCTTTGATGGTGAGGAAGGCCTCTTCGCCCCGGATGCGTACGCGTACCGTCCGCCCCGGCAGGGAGCAGAGGTAACCTTGCACAATCCGGCCGGCGCTGTACACATAGGGTGTAAAGTCGCCTGTCACCAGAAACTTTCGTTCTATTTCCTGTGCCATAGCTGCGTACGGATTGCTATTTGATGGTTATCATCGTGGCACCAAATCCGTATTCACGGAAGGAGGCATCCTGATAACTATACTGTTTGTATTTCGTTTTCAGCTCTGTCTCAATCGAACGACGAAGCACACCGTCGCCTTTACCATGGATAAAGACAATCTTCTGTCCTTTATGAGCGGCATACTGGGCAATGATCTCATGGAACTTATCCAGTTGGTAGGTCAGCATGTCGGCAGGCGTCATTCCGGTAGTACTGTCCAACAGGGCGTTGATATGGAGGTCTGCTTCCAGGACAGCATTGTCCGCTTTCTTTTTGACAATGGCCTGAGGCGCACGACGATCGTCCTGTGCCTTCTGAAGCATTGCTTCTTTCAGATCAGCGGCAGAGATCAGCAACTCCTTTTCAGGCACATCTTCGCGTACAACGGGATAGACCAAGGCGTCCTCTTCAAAGAAATCATTGTCCATAAAACAGTGTTGCTTGTAAAACTTCACAATGTCCAGATGGAGTTCCACCGAGATGGTGTTCTTCAGCGCATAAGGCTTGTTCTTCTTGAAAGCAACCATTTGCACGCAGATGCGTTCGAGGCTGTTCAGGTCTGCCTTTGCAAATTCCTCAAGGAAGATCTTCGTATTCGGTTCAACCAGACCGCTGTAACGACTCATCCAGCTATTGTTATCGCGGTTCATGTAATTGATAAAGAGATAATAATTGCTGTCATTCACGAAATAAGCTTCGTATCCGCACTGCTGCATCGCCTTTGGATCGGTCGGAAGGTAGGCCAAACTGATATTCAGCCGTTCGCCACCGGGTGTTTCTTCTATCACCTCTTCCACTACCGGCTTCGACTGTGCTTGCGGAGCGGGAGCTTGTTGCGGCGAAGTCTGCAAAGGGGAACGGTTCGAGCTACGCATTTGCTCGTTCTTATCGCCCACTACAATACATTCGCGAATCAGGGTCGGCATGTCGAAACCGTCTTCATCTTCTACTATTACTTGTTCCTTACCACGGAAACTACGCACAATGCCGCCACCCACACTATTGAGGAAACGAACCTTATCACCTATTTTAATACTCATATCTTTTCTACTATTACGGTTATGTGGACAAAGTTCACTAATTTTGCGCAGATATTAAAGCAATGACAACAAAAACTCAACAGATACGCATCGAAGAATACAATTATTCGTTGCCAGACGACCGAATCGCCAAGTTTCCGCTCCCAAAGAGGGACGAGTCCAAACTATTACTCTACCGCAACGGTAATGTTAGCGAAAGTGTATTCAAGCACATCACCGACTTTCTGCCCGAAGGCTCGCTAATGGTATTTAATAACACCCGTGTTATACAAGCCCGTTTGCTCTTCCATAAAGAGACAGGAGCTAAGGTGGAAGTGTTTTGCCTGGAACCAGTCGTGCCGCACGATTACGCTCTGGTGTTTCAGCAAACCGAACGCTGCAGCTGGACGTGCCTCGTGGGTAACCTGAAGAAATGGAAAGAGGGAATACTCAGCAAAACCGTAGCCATCGGCAGCGATACCATCGCGCTGCATGCGGAAAAGAAACAGACATGCGGAGACAGTCACCTGATCGAATTCAGTTGGGACAATTCGGCCTACACCTTCGCCGACCTACTGGACGCAGCTGGCGTATTACCCATCCCTCCTTACCTCCACCGCGAGACGGAGAAGAGCGACCTGCAAACCTATCAGACCGTCTATTCCAAGATAAAAGGATCCGTTGCCGCACCAACTGCCGGACTTCATTTTACCTCCGAAGTGCTGGACAACTTGGATGCAAAAGGTTTCGGACGAGAAGAAGTGACACTTCATGTGGGAGCCGGCACCTTCAAACCA
Source organism: Tannerellaceae bacterium (assembly GCA_036654795.1). Taxonomy (GTDB): domain Bacteria; phylum Bacteroidota; class Bacteroidia; order Bacteroidales; family Tannerellaceae; genus JAVVRI01. The sequence goes on along the minus strand of JAVVRI010000126.1, from coordinate 3,319 downwards.
GTGAAAAGCGAAACCATCGAAGGACACGAGATGCACACCGAGTTTATCTCCGTACGCCGCAGCTCGATTGAGCGGATCAGGCAGAACATTGGCAAAATCATTGCCGTAGGTACAACCTCCGTACGTACGCTGGAGAGCCTTTTCTATATGGGCGTCATCCTAGCCGGCAACCCGGAAGCAACCGCCGACGACCTGATCGTCCGCCAATGGATGCCCTATGAGGAGGCAAACAACCACCTCAGCGCTGAAGAAGCCCTGCAGAACCTGCTGACTTACCTCGACAAGCATCAAGCGGACAAGTTAGTAACCGCCACACAGATCATCATTGCGCCGGGCTATACCTACAAAGTGGTGCGCGGCATCGTGACTAACTTCCATCAGCCGCAAAGCACACTGCTGCTGCTCATCTCCGCCTTTGTAGGCGATGGTAACTGGAAACCCATCTACGACTACGCCCTCAGCCACGACTTCCGCTTTCTGAGCTATGGGGACAGTTCGTTGCTGTTATAACCCTTTCTGCAACCGGATTATTGCCGGATATTTTGTATGTTTGTAACCGAATAAACTTAGAGTAAACTGAATGAAGAAAATAGTAATAGCCATAGACGGTTTTTCCTCTTGCGGGAAGAGCACAATGGCAAAAGATCTGGCCAAGGAGATTGGATATGTTTATATTGATACCGGGGCGATGTATCGCGCGGTCACTTTGTATTGTATACAAAACGGACTATTCTGCGGTGAAACGATAGACGAAGCACGACTAGAAGCCATCCTTCCGGAGATCAGCATCACCTTCCGCCTCAACCAAGAGAGCGGAAGGCCGGACACTTACCTAAACGGCACGTTGGTTGAAAAAGAGATTCGCAGCATGGAGGTGGCAAACCATGTCAGCCAAATTGCCGCACTTGGCTTCGTGCGCCGCGCAATGGTAGCCCGCCAACAGGAGATGGCAAAGGCGAAAGGCGTCGTGATGGACGGACGAGACATTGGCACCGTTGTCTTCCCTGATGCAGAACTGAAGATATTCGTAACCGCCTCGCCCGAAGTACGTGCCCAACGTCGTATGGACGAACTAACCGCCAAAGGAGAAGAAGCTTCATTTGACGAAGTCCTGAAAAACGTAAAGAAACGCGACCATATAGACTCCACTCGCGCCGAAAGCCCGCTCCGCAAAGCCGACGACGCGCTGGAATTAGACAACTCGCACCTGACAATCCCTGAGCAAAAAGCTTGGCTACTGGAAAAGCTTCGGCAATTGACAATTGATAAGTAGAAAGATGGATGTAGAAATAGATAAAGGTTCCGGTTTTTGCTTTGGAGTGGTTACAGCTATTGAAAGCGCAGAGAAAGAACTCGATAGTGACGACACGCTGTATTGCCTCGGCGACATTGTGCACAACAGTCTGGAGGTGGAACGCCTCGAAGCCATGGGGCTGCAAACCATCGGACACGATGACCTTGCTGCTCTAAAAGGGAAGAAAGTATTGCTTCGCGCGCATGGCGAGCCCCCCTCCACCTATCAAACGGCACGTCAGAACAAGCTGACGATTATTGACGCCACCTGCCCAGTCGTGCTACAACTGCAGCGCAAGATACACCGCTGCTACGAAGAGGCAAAACAAACCAATGCCCAAGTCGTGATCTACGGCAAGAAAGGACATGCTGAAGTGAACGGCCTTGTGGGACAGACGGACGGAACGGCTATTGTCATCGAAAAGATATCCGACCTCGACCAACTCGATTTCAACCGAAGCATCCTCCTCTTCTCCCAAACCACCAAGTCGCTAGACGGCTTTCGAAAAGTGGTGGCCGAGATTGAGCAGCGCGTAGGCGAAGGAGTCTCCTTCAACTACTACGACACCATTTGCCGCCAAGTAGCCAATCGCCTGCCCAACATCAAAGCTTTTGCTGCCGGACACGACTGGATCTACTTCGTTGCCGGCAAAAAAAGCTCCAACGGACAAATGCTCTTCGAAGAATGCCGTAAGGCCAATCCAAACGCCTGCTTTATCTCCGAAGCAAAAGAAATAACCAGTCCCCTGCCACCCGGCATACAACGAGTTGGGGTCTGCGGAGCAACCTCAACCCCCAAATGGTTGATGGAAGAGGTAGCCGTCCATATCAGAGACTTGAATGCCGACAGGTAACAACAAGGATTAAGTGGCATTAAGATTATACGAAGATTTAAACAAAGAGCAGATGTTATTTGAAAAATACTTACATTTGCTGTCCATATAAAAACAAGACACCATGTCTACAATTAAAAGCATTGGCATTTTAACCTCCGGAGGTGATGCCCCCGGAATGAACGCTGCAATACGTGCAGTAACACGTTCCGCTATTTACAACGGAATTACGGTAAAAGGAATTTATCGTGGATTTAAGGGCTTGATAACAGACGAAATCGAAGAATTCAAGACCCAGAATGTAAGTAATATAATTCAGCGTGGTGGTACGATTCTAAAAACAGCGCGTTGTCAAGAATTCAAAAGCCCCGAAGGACGCCAGCAGGCGTACGACCGCCTGATGGAGCACGGCATTGATGCCCTAATCCCCATTGGAGGAGACGGTACCCTAACTGGTGCACGTATCTTTGCTCAAGAATTTAATTATCCGATTGTAGGTTTACCTGGTACCATCGACAACGACCTGTATGGCACAGACGTAACAATTGGCTACGACACGGCACTGAACACCATCATGGAATGTGTGGACAAGATTCGCGACACAGCCACCTCGCACGACCGCCTCTTCTTCATCGAAGTTATGGGGCGAGATGCCGGCTTCTTGGCGCTCAATGGTGCCATCGCCTCCGGTGCCGAAGCAGCCTTGATCCCTGAAATATCCATGGAGAAGGACCAATTGGCCGAAATGATAGAGAATGGTTTCCGCAAATCGAAAAACAGTAGCATCGTGCTGGTAGCCGAAAGCGAAGTGACAGGCGGAGCAATGGGCGTTGCCGAACGCGTAAAAAAGGAATATCCTCAGTTCGATGTTCGTGTGTCCATCCTCGGACACCTACAGCGCGGAGGTTCACCCACAGCGCAAGACCGTATTTTGGCTACCCGTATGGGTGTTGCCGCTATAGACGCCCTGCTGGACGACCAGCGTAACGTAATGATCGGTATCCAGAACGATCAGATCGTTAACATCCCCTTCTCCAAAGCAATCAAAAATGACAAGCCTATCAACCGCGACCTGCTGAATACACTTCGAGTGTCGTCCATATAACAACAAATAAGGATTCATCAAGAATGGTTCTACGGCTCGGCAGCCAAAAAAAACGGCTCGGCAGCTAAAAAATATAGCTGCCGAGCCG
>JAVVRI010000125.1:0-8421 GCA_036654795.1 Tannerellaceae bacterium | reverse complement strand
GATCGCTGCAATCACAGCTCCCTTCCGAAAGAACTGTCCGGACTGCGTGTCGAAGTCCGTCACCGGTCCGCCTACCCGAAAAGAGAGGTCGGTTGTCTTAAAAGGTTTAGACAGGAAGGCATAGTCCCTGTTGCTGCTTACCCCAGAGGCATCGACCTTATAGACCTTAACCGTGAGGGGATCCGTGTTTTTCTTTTCTTCTCCATTGCACGAAACGAGTAGTGCAGCCAAACATAAATACATCATCTTTCTCATCTGCTATTTTTAGTGTTTACGATTTTTATTTAAATCGCCGGCTAAGGTAGGATATAGCAAGAATAGTTGGGGAAATTAGTTTGCTGAACCCGCCTAATCGGCTACTGAAACGGATTATTTGGGACATATGATGTTTTTGACTACTTTTGTCATCCGGAAAATATCCGGTTACTATTTAATTTATAAAAAATACAAAACAAGGATGAAGACATTTTTTGTGTATGTGAGTGTGCTGTTTGCAATGTTTACCGTATGTACGGCATGTAGTAAAGATGATGATGAGGCGTTTTCGCCTGAACAGACGCAGTGGATGAATGAAAACAGAGCTTACCTTCGGCAGAAAATAGCAGAAACAGATTCTGTTGGGAAACCGTTATATAAGCAAGTCATTATTTATGGTGATACAGCGTTATACCGGATTACTAAAAAGGAGGGAAACTATGTCTCTCATCCTACCTTAACATCGAATGTTACTTTTACTGATTTCTCGGGCGTGTTGATGAATAAGACTGTCTTTCAGAAGCCTTTTACGGCCACTTATCAGCCGAAGAGATTGATACCCGGTGTGGCTTATGTTGTTCTTGAAGCTTGTCCGGACGAAACAATAGAAGCTATTATTCCAGCCAGTTTGGGGTATGGCTTTCAAAATCATAGTAACATTCCTGCCGGATCGACGCTGATCTTTACCTTTACGGTAAGTAACATCATGTAAGTAACATCATGTAGCAGATAAAGTCCAGACTTGCTTGTCGGCGTTTCAGGTTCTATACGGGATCTCGTTACGTCTCATATTATATTCTTGCGGACACCAACAACCTCAAGCAGTTTAATTTTGTGTTAGCTATAGTATTCTTGTCATGCAATAGGATGGAACGTATATAAAAAATTAAAGGTTGTCTCACGACAACCCCTAACCAACTTTGTTAACCTTAAATCTAATACTATTATGAAAAAACCACGATGCAAATGTACGGGTTTCCTGTTATCCAGCATTAATTATTCTGCTAATTTATGTTGTGTAGCATATAAGAAAAGCTAACAAGGTTGCGGTATTCTATTATAACTCCTTTTTGCTCTGTGTGCATAGGCTTACCACGATAATGGTGGCAACCGAAAGCGGCAGGGCAAACAAGATGGGGTCGATGGCAAACCAAGGGAAAACATCAATCAAGACATCCTGACCAGTCAACGACTTACAGAGTCCTACGGCTGCTGCTTCAGCTTTATGGAGAAACAGCATGGCAAAGAGGCTGGCAATCGCGCCTACCCAGAGGCTGGCCAATGCGCCTTGTTTCGTCACCCGCTTCCAGTACAGCGCGCAGAAGTATGCGGGCAGGAAGGTGGCTGCGCAAATTCCCATAAACAGAGCTGTGCCGCGGGCGATGATCCCCATACTGAGCGTGTAGCAAATAATGTAGCTTACCAGAATGGAGCAGAGCACGCCGATGCGCACTGCCATACTTGAATTTTCATTTTTACTGCGCCCTAGCCGTGGAAAGATATCTGCACCGAAGGCAGCGCCCATGGTGTGAAACTGTGCGCTGAGGGTGGACATGCTGGCACTCAGGATGCAAAGCATAAATACCGCCCCGAACCATTCCGGCATTGCACGATTAATGAAGAGCGGTATGATTTTATCCATATCCTTTACTGCCTCGGAAGCTACTACGCCTTCCGTCTTTAGGAAAAAAAGGTTGGAGAGGGCGCCTACGTGGTAGATCGCCCCTACGGTAACGATCAGAAAGACACAGCCTATCAACACGCCGCGGTTAAGCTGCTTCGTGCTCTCCACCATCATAAAGCGTACTACTAGTTGTGGTTGCGCTAGGCAGCCGATGCCTACACCCAGAATGAGCGAAGTAACCAATGTGTACCATTGTGGCGAACCGGTGACGGGCATCGACGTCCAGCCCTGATGACCCATCGCCTTAAAGCGTTCGGGCACGAGTGGAGTAATATCCGTCAATTTATGGTTTGCTTCCACAAAGCCCATATCCATGCTGTGGTAGAACCAGAAGAGCAGGAACAACATGCAGACAAACATAATAACGGCCTGCATCGCGTCGGTATAAAGCACCCCTTTGATCCCGCCCGTGATGACATACGCCGCTACAATCAAGGTAAAAGCCAGCAAGGCAATATGCAGGTCGATGTTGAACATCTGTTCGATAAACACTGCGCCCCCCTTCATCACGACTGCTGCATAGAGCGGCATACCGATAAAGATTACAGCCGCAATAAATATTTGTATCGGGCGCGACTTGTAGTGCATGCCCAGCAGTTGGGGGAAGGTACGGGCGTTATACTCCGCACCTAACTTGCGTGTAGGTCGTCCGAAGAAGATAAAAGCGACGACTACGCCCATAAACATGTTCAGCAAGCAAAGCCATTGGATGCCCATCCCGAAGGTGGCCGCCACACCGCCAAAGCCCACAATGGCCGAAGCGGAGATAAAGGTTGCTCCGTAAGAGAGAGCCATGATGACCGGATTCATCTTTCGTCCTCCCAACAGATAGTCGCTGGCTGTTTTCGTCTTTTTATAACCCAGATAGCCCAGCCAGGCGATAACAAACATATAAATAATGACAATAATACCAAGTACAAGTGTGCTCATGAACGGGGCTTTTTAGGGTGAGTACTTGGTTCGTCTCCTTTGTCCCAGGTTGTTATCCCGAACCAGACGGAGTACAGTAAACAAGCAAAGGCTAGCAAGTATGCTAGCCAGATGCCGGGATCGTTTATTCCAAACATAATGTTTAAAAGGGTTTTATAAATTGATTAAATCACTTTCATTGATCGACTCCATGTTTTGACGGCGGATTACTTCGCGTGCAGCCTCACGGTTGTTTGTACGCAGAATCAAGATTGCTTTGTTTTGACAGGAGAAGCAGTACATGTATTCAATGCTTAATCCGGCTTGTGTAAAGCAGCCCAACGTATGTGCAAAATTGCCGGCGCCGGCATCGGTTGCGATGGCCAGCACATCGGTTAGGTTGGCACTGACGTTGTTCGTCTTTAGTATCTTGTATGCTTTTTGCGGTTCGCTTACAATAATACGCAGGATACCATATTCGGACGTGTCGGCAATGGTCGCAGCAATGATACGTATATTCTCGTTGGCAAGTAGTGCCAATATCTCACTTAATTTTCCATACTTATTTTCCAGGAAAATAGAAATCTGATTGACTGTCATAATGGTATGCTTATTAGATGATGAATAACTTTAGGAAAATTTACGAAGGTCTTTTACGCGGACAGCCTTTCCTTCTTGTACGGGCAGAGAGCCTTTGGCTACTAGTTTGAGACGTGGGGTTAGTAGTAACTCGTCTTTGAGCTGGCGTGTGATTTCCTTACTGAGGCGTTGTAGCACGCTGTAATCGTCCGTAAAGAGGTCGCTTAGTTCTACTTCGATCAGCATCTCGTCGCTGCTTCCTACTGTTTCCAGCGTAATCAGGTAGTTGCTACCCAATTCCTTGAATTGCATCAGGATTGTTTCTATCTGGATGGGGAAGAGGTTTACACCTTTCAGGATGATCATGTCGTCGCTGCGGCCTTTAAATCGGGCTAGACGTTTGTGTGTTCGTCCGCAAGGGCAGTCGCCGGGGATGATATAGGTTAAGTCGCGCGTACGATAACGGAGTAGGGGCATGGCTTCGCGGTTGATGGTGGTCAATACCAATTCGCCCATTTGCCCGTCGGGCACGGGCTCAAGAGTGACGGGATCAATGATTTCGACGATGGTGTAATCCTCCCAAATATGCAGACCGTTTTGCTCTGTACATTCGAAAGCCACACCGGGGCCGTTCATCTCCGACATGCCGAAGCAGTTATATGCCTTTACGCCGAGCAGTTGCTCAATGCGTTTGCGTTGCTCCTCTGAATGGGGTTCGGCACCGATACAGATGGTTCTCAGCTTGGTGTCCTTACGAGGATCGAGCCCAATTTCGTAGAATACTTCAGCTAGGTGCATGGCGTAACTAGGGATGATGTGTAGACAAGTCGTACCAAAATCGGTGATGAATTTGATCTGTCGCTTGGTGTTTCTGGCAGCTGCCGGAACGGTTAGTGTGCCCAGCTTTTCGGCACCATATTGAAAGCCCAGTCCACCGGTAAACATACCGTAACCGGAGGTGTTCTGAAACACGTCCGTATCTCGAATGCCAACCATATACATACAGCGTGCCACTTGGTTTGCCCATTGGTCAAGATCTTTGGCCGAATGGAGCACCACGGTCGGGTTGCCAGTCGTGCCGCTGGAGGAGTGGATGCGTATGCATTCTTTCAAGGGGATGGCAGCCATTCCGAAAGGATAGTTACTACGAAGGTCGTCTTTCGTGGTGAAAGGGATCTTTTTCAAATCATCTAACGACTGGATACTGTCCGGCGTGATCTGATTTTCTTTGAATACTCGTTGATAGAAGGGGGAATGTCCGGCTAATTCTATTGTTTTCTTTAATCGTTCTGTCTGCAGTTTTGTCAGATCTTCACGGTTCATTGTCTCAATTTCTTTTTGCCAATACATCATAGCATTTCTTATTATAGTGTGTTTAATTCGTTAAATTAGACTGCAAATGTATCCTTTATTTCCGATAAAATGCTTTTATTCGATCAAAATATTAGTTGGATAGGATAAATCAGTCTGTCTGCTTTCGCTTTCTGTTGTTATAATTTAGGCAACTCCCAGGGTGCACGATAGCAGGCTTTGGCCATTGCGGTGGCTTCGGCATCGTTGGTGAAGAGGTGAAGCCTGTCGTCCCAACGCATTTCGCGACCGAGGCGACTGGATATATTGGCCAAGTGAGACATTTTTGCTACCCGTGCACCAATGGCTACATCGGCAGCCGGCAACTCTCTGCTTTTGATGCAGCTGAGCATATTCCCCACGTGGTTATAAAGCCCTTTGCCTTCTCCTTTTTTAAAGGGAACGGCCTCCATGCGGGCTACCTTATTCGACACCACAGGCAATACTTCCCATCCAGCGCGATCGAGCACCAACGTACCGTTTTCACCAAAGAAGGCCAAGCCTTCGCGGCGGTCGTATAGGCCGTGATTGATGCCGCAGGCATGATCCCACACGATGTTGAAGTCTTTGTAGGCATAGGTGACCATCAACGTATCCGGTGTCTCCATCGCATCGTCGGGATAAGCAAATTTGCCTCCACCGGAGAACACATGCGAGGGTAGGTCGACCTTCATTCCTTCGAGTGCATAATCCAGCAGATGTACGCCCCAGTCGGACATCAGCCCGCCGGCATAATCCCAAAAGAAGCGGAAGTTATGGTGGAAGCGATACGTATTGAAAGGACGCTTGGGTGCCGGGCCGAGCCACATGTCGTAATCGACACCTGCCGGGACAGGGCTGTCCGGCAGTATGGGCAGGCTTGGTTTGCCGTCTTGATATGCCCATACTTTGACGGTACGTATGCGGCCGATGTTTCCGGCGTGGAGGTAGGCGGCGGCATCGTTCCAGTGGGGGTCGCTGCGTTGCCATTGCCCTACTTGGACGATGCGGTTGTATTTGCGGGCTGCCTGTACCATCAGGTCGCACTCCTCGATGGTGTTGGCTAGTGGCTTTTCTACATATACATCTTTTCCGGCTTGGCAGGCATAGACGGTGGGCAGGCAGTGCCAATGATCCGGAGTGCCGATGATGACAACGTTCACATCTTTGTTGTCGATCACCCGGCGCCAATCTTTATAGAGGTTTGGCACCTTCTTTCCGGTCTTTTTGAATACATCGGCAGCTCGTTTGTTGAGCCATTCATCGTCTACGTCGCATAGGGCTACGCATTCAGTCTCTGGATATTTAAGGAAGGTGTCTAAATCCGAATACCCCATACTACGACAGCCTATCAGCGCTACTTTTATTTTGTTACTAGGGGCGGTTTGTCCGTATATGGAGGTGTATGATCCTCCGACTAGAGGTGCCAAACCAAGGCTTGCAGCTGTAAGGACAGACTGTTGTAGGAAATTTCTTCTGTTCATGGTATTTCGTGTTTATAAAATAGGCAAACAATAACTTAACGATGCAATGATACGAAAAATAGTCCTATCTTTGTACCCATTAAACAATAAAAAACAGTAAATGAATTCTGCCCTCGAAACTAATTGGTATGTTTTATACACTTCTCCACGTGCGGAAAAACGGGTGAAGGAACGGGTCGATTTAACTGGCGTAGAGTCTTGGCTGCCGCTCCATCGCACTCCGCGTGTCTGGTCTGATCGGGTTAAGATGGTGGATGTTCCCTTGTTTTCTTCTTATTTGTTTGTTCATTGTACGGATTCTGAGCTTCGTTCGCTTTTGTCCGTGTATGGTGTTTCCCGTATTGTCTATTATGACGGGAGGCCAGCCGTGGTGCGCCAGAGGGAGATCAACGCTATCAAGGCCTTTCTTGAAAAGGCAGCTGAGCATCCACTTTGTTCGGGCGAGGAGGTCGAGATACTTTGCGGATCCATGAAGCACGTATCCGGCAAAATAAAGAAAGTGGGCAAGAAGTTCCTCGTACTCTACGTCGCTCAACTGGGTGCCACGGTGAGCGTCAAACTGGAGGATGTAGCCCGTATCGACCGCCTCAAATAACCTTCACATCCATCCTTATTCCTGCATGCTTCTATAAATGTAGTCCATGTCCACATGCTGCCGAACCAATGCAGCCAACTTGTCGTATTGCTCCTCTTTAAAGGCAGCATAGTCGAATGGGGGAGCATCTACGTCTTTTTCGAATCCTTCCGCCAAGGCGTCCAATACAACTGAATTGTCTAGAATACCGTGTAGATAGCTGCCCCAGCAGCGATTGCTCAGGTAATAGCCATCCGTCCGTCCGTCTGCCCATGCCACGACAGGGCAGGAGGGAGCATCTCCCAGCAGAGCCGTGCGCCCCATGTGTATTTCGTATCCTTTGCATACGTTCTCCTTGTTGGATGGCAGAAAGCGGAAGGTGCTCTGGCGAGTGATCTTCTCCTGCTCAATAACGGTGCAGAGGGGGAGCAGTCCCAGTCCCGGCACGGCTGCCAAGTTTCCTTCCAATCCGTCCGGATCTTCTAGGCGGGCGCCCATCATTTGATAGCCGCCACAGATACCTATCACCTTCTTTCCCTCTTTGTGTGCTCGGATGATGGCCTCGGCAATGCCATTTGCACGGAGGCTTTGTAGGTCGGAGAGGGTGTTTTTCGAGCCGGGCAAGAGGATGATGTCGGCCTTACCTATCTCCTCCAAATTGTTGGTGTAGTAGGCGTTGAAGCGGGTGTCCATATCCAGCACATCGAAATCGGTGAAGTTGGACATTCTTTTCAGTAGGATGATGGCTACATTGATCTTGCCATCGCGGTAGGTGTTGGTCTTCATCTCCAGTGCTACGGAGTCCTCTTCCTCTATCTTGATGTCGCGAAACCAAGGAATGACGCCTACCACCGGAACGCCGGTCAGCTCTTTGAGCATTGCTCGCCCCTCTTCGAACAGCGAGGCGTCGCCACGAAACTTATTGATGATGACCCCCTTCATCCGTGCCCTCTCCTCGGGTCGGAGTAGTTGGAGGGTGCCGTAGACTGAGCCGAACACTCCGCCGCGGTCGATGTCTGCAACCAGATAGGTGGCTGCTCCGGCTTGAATAGCCATGCGCATATTGGTGATGTCGCGATCGCGGAGGTTGATCTCTGAGATGCTACCTGCCCCTTCCACCACGATGGGGTTATAGCGGTCGGACAGTCGGTTAAAGGCCTCGATGGCCTGCCGGAAAAGCCCCTCCTTACTGCCCTGCCCGAAGTATTCGCGAGCGGACATATTACCAACCGGCTTGCCGTTGAGCACCACTTGCGAGCTCAGGTCGTTGGTTGGTTTGAGCAGTACCGGGTTCATGTCGGTATGCGGAGCGATGCCGCAGGCTTCTGCCTGCACCACTTGCGCCCTCCCCATCTCTCCGCCCTCGGGGGTGGAGTAAGAGTTGAGGCTCATATTTTGCGCCTTGAAGGGAGCCGGCTGATGTCCATCTTGCCGGAAAATACGGCAGAAGGCTGCGTTTATTACACTCTTGCCTGCGTCGGAGCAAGTTCCTACAAACATAATCGGTTTCAGAGGCTGTTTCATTTATTCGTTATTTAAGCTACAAAGCTAACTAAAAAAGAGGAGATCTGCGGGGCAACCGCATCAAAATTAAGGGATAGTTGTAC
>JAVVRI010000124.1:0-8599 GCA_036654795.1 Tannerellaceae bacterium | reverse complement strand
GAGAGGACGGCGCCTACAAGTCGCTAGCCGATTATGTCATGCCCATTACGGGGGGGCGTCAGGACTATGTTGGTGCTTTCGTCGTAACGGCCGGTGCTGGTGCGGACTATTTGATGAATAAACTGAAGGCAGAAGGGGATACCTATGGCGCCATGCTGCTGCAAACCCTGACCGACCGTCTGGCCGAAGCCGCTGCCGAATACTTACACGAGAAGGTGCGCAAGGAATACTGGGGCTACGCCCCAAGCGAGTCGTTAACCATTCCTGAACTCTATAAAGTAAAGTATCAAGGCATCCGTCCGGCGATAGGCTATCCTTCGTTGCCCGATCAGCAACTCAACGCGGTGTTAGATCAGTTGCTGGATATGTCTCAGATCGGCATTAGCCTCACTGAGAACGGAGCGATGTCTCCTACTGCCACGGTTAGCGGCATCTATATTGCCCATCCTGCTGCGCAATACTTTATGATTGGAGCTATTGACAACGAACAGGCGACGGACTATGCCCGTCGCCGTAACCTCTCACTGTCCGATGTCCGGAAGCTGTTGAGTAAGAACTTATAATTGTGTATTTCGGTATGTCTGCGCTGATGTGGTTGAGGCAACGGTTGTCCGCACGCCATCTGGTACTGGTTACTCTTCTAGTACTGACGTGGGTGACGATGTTGTTTCCCATTCTTGGGGAAGTATATGCCCGGCGTGTTTACCCCTTGTTGCATCGCTCGCTGGCTGACTTCTCTCGTCTTTTCCCCTTTTCAGTAGGTGATTGTTTTATCTATGGCAGTCTGGTCGGATTGCTGCTTTATCTTGTCTTTACCTTGATAATGCGGCGTCCATTGAAGAGGGTGTTGTGGAGGATGGCGGAATATCTTGCTTGGGTATATGTCTGGTTTTATCTGGCTTGGGGGATGAATTATTTCCGTCAGGACTTCTTTACTCGTGCCGGCATTTCGTATGAGGCTTATACGCCGGATCATTTTTGCTCCTTTCTTGTGGCTTATACTGATTCACTCAATGCCGCATACGTTCCCATTACAACTGTAGATACAGCCACTGTTCGTCGCGAAGTGATGGCTGGCTACCGTGCGATCGGCACGTGCTTCGGCATCCTGCCTCCAGAAGCGGATCTGCGCGTCAAGTCAATGCTGCTTACCCCTCTGATGAGTAGCGTAGGGGTGATGGGGTACATGGGGCCTTTCTTTAATGAGTTTAATTTGAATAGAGACTTGCTCCCTGTTCAATATTCATCCACCTATGCGCACGAAATGGCGCATGTGCTTGGTATTGCCAGTGAGGCGGAAGCCAATCTATACAGTCACTTGGTCTGTATCCGTTCCGACAATCCGTCGATTCGCTTTTCTGGTTACTTTTCTTTGCTCACCTATGTGCTGGAGAATGCGCGCCTCCTTCTCAGTGAGCACGATTTCAATGATTGGAAGCAGTCTCTTCGTCCTGAAGTAAAAGCCCTCTATAACGCAAATATGCTTTATTGGCAATCCCGTTACAGCCCACTGATTGGTGAAGTTCAAAACGTCTTATATAACCTTTTTCTCAAAGGAAACAACATTGACTCCGGCACTCAAAACTACTCCGAAGTCATCGCTCTGCTTATTGCGTATAGACAGGTACTATTACTGAATCAAGTTTCGGAAGTAACCTAAAGGGTACTCTTTCAGGACTAGTTGAGTCTCTAAAAGCACTCATGCTTTCCTGAAGTGACCCTAAAATAGAAATATCCGAATCTCCTTTCACGGATGTAATATCGTGATGGACTGTATGTTACTGTGAAACGTGAAATATTAATTCTAAAATCCGCCGAACTCTTCTGTCTGGATCAAGAGCAGCTACTCTCGCAAATTCTGCTTGACAACCGGAGGTTGAAGGCTATGAGGGAGCTCGCTCAAACTGCATAAAAAATACTTCCGAAACTTGAGACCTTTATTGCCTCTCTGCCAATGAAGATGAATACGACTGGGAGAAAACCAACTGGGTACATACCCCGCTAAAATCGGCTCGTTCCTCGTAGAGAAACACCTCGATCTCCGGTGAGAAACGAGGCGTTCCTCACCGATGAAAAAATATAGGATTTTAATTTGCTTGTATCAGTTAATTATAAGGATTATGATAAGATGTCGCAGGGATGGTTGCTTTTATTGACAAAATAGTCTTTTTTCATCTCTTTGCAGTTTCTTTTTCTCGGTGGTATTTAGCTTCTGTTTTAATGGATTTACGCTAAATGGTTTTTATTTCTTCTCAGTTTGGAATCTTATTTTTGTGCGATTACCCTAAATTTACTTCGCTTTTTAGATGTTTATTAATATTATTTATTATTTTTGTGGCATTGAAGCTCTTTCTTGTTAATAAAGAACTTCTGATTTGATGTATAATTATTATTTTGCGATAGTGAAAGTCTGGTAAATTTTCTTCAAAATGCGAGAATAATAAGTATAGTATACGTTTACATCCTTGTATAACCATAGGGCGTGAACTGCTTTTACTTATTCGTATTCGGGTTTACCAGAGCCTCACTATCAAATAAGAAAAAAGTAGCGTCACGCCTTTTTTCTATTTATCGTTTTTAGCAATAAAAAAAAGCAGGATTGCTGTCACATTTTTGAAGATTAGTTCAATAGTTATATAGATTGGCTGATTTCGCCAGAGGAAAGAGGAATAATTATAGTAAAAGTGGTATAGATACTGGCTTTTCCCTTTTAGTGAAATCTGGTAGCTTTTCAATTTAGAATGCGAGGATGGACAGTTTTATACCACTTAACTAAAAAAACGAACAAATTAAAACGATACTATGATGAACATGAGGAAAATAGTATACGAGTGTGAGGTTATAAAACTAATATAATAAGAATGCATTATGAAAAAACAAATTTTATTTTTAGTATGGTTATTGTGCTTGATGCCTTTTAGTTTAATTGGTCAAGAGAATCAAGAAAACTCTGTGAAATTGAAACCTGCACAGATGACTGGATGGAAGTCCCAAGGGTTGAATGGCAATGTGAAAACTGTTGTTAGTGGTAATGGGGAATTTATGTCATTTAATCAATTGGGTAATATTATCAGTCGAAAATTAGAAGGTGGAAATGAATGTACTTATTCATATACAAACCAATCTCAATATATGGTGGATGGATATGGCCCATATATAATAACCTTTAGTGATAACCAACGTGTTGAAACTGATAGTCAAGATCCGGAAATACCTAACCAATATACATTTGACAGCCAAGGGAGGGTAATTTTGTTTCAATTTCTATCATGGCCAGCAAAGGCTACCAAAGCTTTTGAATACAAGGATTCAGAAAAGTTACCCAGAAAAATGATATGGCATGAGTATGATGAATATGGGGATTATCTCTATACCGATATTTATGAATATGTTACAGTTGATAAGTATGGAAATTGGACTAAGCGTAAAGTAACGAAAACTTTCAAAAGTACAGAGCATATTGAAGAAGGTGACAATAAGGTAACGACTGAAACAAAGACTGTCTATGAAACCCGTACCATCATCTATTATCCTGCTGCAAACAGTTCTTCATCTGCCCAACCCGCACAGCAGCAGCAAAATAAAGCCCCTCGTTTTCCAGGTGGCGAATCAGCTATGGTGAAGTTCTTTACTGACAATGCCAATCCCCGAAAGCCAGCTATAGCAACTGCCGGATATGGAGAGGTTATAGTTGAGTTTACTGTTACTGAGGAAGGAACAATAGAAGATGCAAAATGGAAAGGAAGAGTTTCGGTAAGTATGGATCAGGAAGCACTTCGGCTTGTGAATATGATGCCGAAATGGAATCCCGGTTTTGTTGACGGACAGCCTGCTAAAATGAAAGTACAAGTAGGGCTCCGCTTCTTTCCTAATCAAGCATTCCGTTATATAAAGGCAATGCTTTATTAACTAATTTAAGAGTAGCCTCTTATTTGGATAAAAAAAGACCTTTGTGTAACTGATGTTGTGGTAATAGACATTGACTTAATATAAAAACAAAAAGTTTATGAAGACACAAAATGTACTGCTGGGAATCGTATTTTTATTGTTTGGTAGCTCATGCAAGGAAAATACTATATTAGAAAAGAAACGGGTATATACACCTGTAATGTTGTATTTTAGTACAATAGAAGATTATTTGATGAGTGCTAATGACATTCCAGACTTTGTAAATTATCCGAATGATTGGGTAAGGTGGGGATTAAAAGGTAAAGTAAAGACTGTGACTGACAAAACCTTTCATCAGTTTTCATTGGATTTTTATGAAGATGGTAGGTTGCAGGAAGTTAATTTTATATCATCTGGTGTTGGGGGGACTAAAGAAGGGCAACAAACGTTGTTTCATTACAACGATTCTTCACGCTTGCAATCGGTCGGGGTTGCCAATAGTTTTCTGTACAATGGTAAAAATCATCATTTTGCCGAATGGGTGGGTGATAAAATTACTGCATACACTCCCTCTGGAAAGATAGAAAAGAGAGTCTATAAACAGATTAATAAAGAAAAAATAGCCTATGTAAAACAATATAATTATGATGAAAATGGCATCTGTCGTACGATGTCTCTTGCAGATGAAAGTCCCAATAAATCCACAAAACTGTTTCAAGTGACTGCTGATGGAAGTGGTCGTGTATCGGATATCTATATTCCAAATTTACGCATTCCTTGTAGGCTGACTATCGGTGAAAGACATATTGTGCCTGTCTACGATGAAGAAGACAGGATGATAGGAACAAAAGAAATGAATATTCCTCACAATAATGAGGCTTATGAGATGGACTCGATACGCGTGGAGAACCATTATAAATACAATGATAATGGAGATATAGTTGAATGGCGTTATCAGGATATTGTATATCCTGATAACAGACCCAATGATTTCATATGTACATTTACTTATGTATATGATGAACAAGGGAATTGGACGTCGAAGACTGTAACCGGAGGAATAGTTTATCTGCATTCTGTGTTGAATAATTATTATCGGGGAGCTTATTCTATTGAAAGGGTACAAAATGAAAAGGGTGAAAGCTTGGGACAAGTAGTATTCACTCGGAATATTATATATTATGATGATAACAGGTAGAATCTAAAAAATAAAATTAGGAGCTGTGCAAATTCCTTTTTTGATATTCACTTTCCTTATTTCATTGTGTTCATGGTTTGTGCATACTCGAAAAAGTAAATTGTATCTACATGGGAAATAAGTTGAATAATATTTCCCGGAAAAAGCATCTGGTTTATTTGAATCAATATTAATTGTAGTATTCGATAAGTAAATAGTTGATTAAAATTAAGTATTATGACACAAGAAGTTTGGAAAGAAAGAACCGGCAGTATAATTCATGCAATCATTTTTTATTGCTTGCTGCTGGTGGTGGAAGCCGGTTTGGATATATACCAATCTTGCCAGAGATTCAGCGATTTATCTCGCGCTAACGGATTGGACGATTTGATGAAAGTATTTTTCGGCTCTACCGGGCCGGAAGATATTATTGTGCAAATGATGCTGTTTGGCGCATATGTATGGCTTATCAGTAGTATCAAGAGTTTCGGTAGCGTACAGGAAGATTTGCAGACAGAGCTTTCTTTGAATAAAGTAGGAAGCGCCCTTTGGCTGAATTTTGCAGCTTCTGTTGTTGGAATGATACCGTTATTCGGTATTACTGTTTTGATCTCTTTGATTCTGGGAATTTGCTCTTACTCAATGATGGTTTCAGCCTTTAGAAGCCTGATGTATAGTCCCGTTTTCAATGCAGTGGCACGTAGTGGAGCAGGTACATTGAAGTCGTATGCGGTATGGTCTATCTGGGGTCTTGTTCCGATCATTGGAGGGTTTTTTCGTTTTATCGCCTGGATTCAATTTATCCGTGGTTGGTATAAAATGAGTGACGGTTCTCCGGTGAAAGTCTTTCTTCCACAAGCCAATACTGTGGTCAATGTAGTGTATTCGGAACCACAATTACCTACCGATGAATATATTGACAAAGCAAAAGCGAAAACAGACGAAGAGCTGAAAATCCTTTTGCAACATAAGGGCGATTATCATCCTCAACTGGTGAAAGCTGCCGAAAAGATTTTGTTGGATAGAATTACCGGTGTTGCAATGCCGGAGGTTGTAACTCCTATCAATAACGAAGATAGATATAAAGCTTATCAACCAGGCGCACAGAAGGAAGAACAGGCGCAATCACCCATTAAAATAGAAGGAGAGACAAAGGCGAAAGAAGTTCCCGTCATTATATCTCAGTCACCCCAACCATCTCAGTCGTCACAGCAGGTAGAGGAAGTCTTGGTTGTTACCCCATCAAAGGACAACAACAAAATGTTGATTTCCATCCTAATTGGGGTTTTGTTAATCATTGGAGGAGTGTTGGTATACTTCCTGTGGTATGTCCCCTATGCAAAAGACCGGGATGCACCTCGTACGTACGTAGTAGCCAATAGTGTTTTTCTTCGTTCTTCGCAATTGGGTGGAGTAGAATATAATATTGTGGATAGAGTATCTTATGGTTCGGAAGTGATTACTTATGGCAAGTATGGCGAATGGGCAGAAGTAAAGGCGAACGGACAGGAAGGGTTTATATCGTCGGCTTATTTGCTCGATGCCTCGGACTTCAATCTACTCAATGGGGTATGGGGCGATAATGATGCCAAAGAGTGCATTGAATCGTCCAAGTGTAGAATGGCTATACTCGATTATTATAAAAATAACACGTTGCAGAGTGGTACGAATGGTTGGCAGATTTATACGCGAATGAAAGGCCAGAAACCCAATACGGTGTTTTATCCCCGCATTTATGATAGAAATAGCAAGTTTACAGATTTTGTATTTATCCTTAAAAACGCACAAGAAGGAGGACAGCGTATCATAGCTTGTTATTCATTTGAAGACGAGACCGAAAAACCAATTTTTCGTTTCAGTGTTTGGGGACCAATGGAAGGATATATTCAAAACATTCTCCCTACCCGTGGTGGGGTGAATATTGTTTTTGATGATGGCACCCAAGCCAAAGTTGAGATTCAATGAAGCGCACGTATTATTGGGTAATAATTGCCATACTGATTGCAGGTGCGGCAGGAACAAACGGGTATTTGGCATACCTCCATCGGACAGAGTTGGATAAAGTGCGAAATGCCAGGCTTATTCTTATCTCTAAACAGGAGATGAGGCTAAGGCTGATTGATTATAAAGGTAATGAGCTTTTCAGCGCTCCGGTAGCGGTGGGAATGAATGCGGGCAATAAACAGAAAATTGGTGATATGTGTACTCCCGAAGGGGTGTTTCAGGTGGTCGACATACAGCACGCTTCCGATTGGGAGCATGATTTCGATGATGGTAAGGGGAAGGTAAAAGGGGCTTATGGCGATTACTTCATTCGCCTGGAAGTGCCTGGGCATAAAGGCATCGGCATACATGGCACGCACTTTCCCGAGAGCATTGGCACGCGCGCCTCGGAAGGATGTATTCGCATGAATAATGAAGAACTGAACCGGCTGGTCGCTCTTATTTATCCACCACTCACGGTAGTTATTACTCCGGGGGCAGAGGACGAAAAAAGAAATTGTAATTCAAAATAAAGAAAAAGATGAAACAGAACTATTTTATTAAACTTGTGTCAGTGTTGACTGTTTTTACGTTGATTGTATCTTGTGGCAACAAAACCAATCAAGGAAAGGGACTTTTGGAGGCAGCTGTAGAAATGGTTGACCCTCGTGCAGGTACTGTAGATATGGGATTCCCCGCAGAGAATGGAAAGCCGCTCTATTGGGCAAAAGGTAATCTGGTAGCCAAAGCTGACGGTACTTTTATAATAGCACCTACCCCTGAATACATTGCCTCCAGTCGTTACTACAGTGACGAATCTAAGGAATGGGACCTCTTCGGGTGGGCGACACAACAGGGAAGAATCTATCGACAGATGCATTGGCTTATCCCAGCCCGAAGGAAATTAGCGGAAATGCTGATTACGATATCGCAACGAAGTTGGGAGGAAAGTGGAGAATGCCAACCAACAATGAACTGAAAAGGCTATTTAGTCACGAAAATAGCTTGCAGGAGTGGACTGTCGTCAATGGTGTAGCCAGTATGAGGCTGACCAGTAAAAAAAATGGCAACTCTATTTTTTTGCCCGCAGCAGGAACAAGAAGAGGGCAAGAAGTAACAGGCGTGGGGGAATATGGAGCTTATCTCTCAAGTACAGTTGATCCTGAATATGGATTTGCCATTTGCGGAATAGAGATGTCTAACACACAAGGCGTTTATTGCGTGAACCATTGGTTTAGGGAGGTGGGACGTACTATAAGACCTGTAACAGAATAAAAATAAAGGTGTATGAAGAATGCCTTGCTTAGTTTGTTACTGTTAGTTTGCTTTCCGGTAGAGTTGTTGGCGCAGAACAACAATTCTGTCGAAAGTTCTGAATTTGATGACTTTCGGAAAGAGTTGCAGGATGAGTATGCCAATTTCCGAAAGGAAATTCGCATAAAATAGGTGCTCTTTCAGGACTAGTTGAGTCTCTAAAAGCACTCATGTTTTCCTGAAGTGACCTTAAAATAGAAATATCCGAATCTCCTTTCACAGATATAACATCGTGAC
>JAVVRI010000123.1:0-8627 GCA_036654795.1 Tannerellaceae bacterium | reverse complement strand
AAAATTGGAAAGAAGTTTGGTTATGCCGTCTCCGGCAATTACAACAGAAGCGATAGATACTACACCAATCTATATACACACACGCCGGCCGACAATCAGAAAAGCGGCTCCGGACGTATCCGTCTGGAATGGCAACCCAACAATAAACTATCGCTCGGATTGATGAGCTCGTTCGACTACTCCAATCAAGGCGGCTACCCGTATGCTGCTTGCGACTCGGTGACCCACAAACCTGGAGAAGTGAACTACAACGACTACAGTTCCTATAAACGTACCCTCTCTACCACCGGCCTGACGGTGGAATACCGGGCAGAGGGATACAGCCTGAGCAGCAAAACAGCCTTTCAATATCTGTCCGACCACCAGGGCATCGATCAGGACTTCTCTACCAAGAGTATCTATTTTGCCAGACAAGACCAGAAACAAAAGATGGTGTCGGAAGAGTTCAACATCAAATCGACCACACTCGGCCACTATAAATGGCTTTTCGGTGCTTTCGGCTTTTGGCAAGGCATAGACAACACGGTGACTCTGGACTATCTATCAAAAAAATACAGCACACGCAAGTTATACGACACGCCGACCTACGGCATCGCCCTCTACCACCAGTCTACGCTGGATCATATATTGACCGACGGCCTCTCCCTCACCCTCGGCATCCGTTACGACTACGAGCGGGCATCCACCGACTATCTATCCTTTAAAGATACGGAGAATGAGAGCAAGCAGGTGGAAGCTTTCGACAGCCGGCTCAAGTTCAGCCAAGTTACGCCGAAGATCGCCTTGCAATATCTCTTTCCATCCAGCGGAATCCTGTATGCCACCGTGACGAAAGGTTACAAAACAGGTGGATTCAACACCTCTTTCGAGCGCGAAGAGAATCGCTCTTTCCGACCGGAAAGTAGCTGGAACTACGAACTGGGCGCCAAGCATCCCTTTCTGGATAACCGCCTCAATGCCGAAGTAGCCCTTTTCTGGATCGACTGGAGGAATCAACAGATCAGTCAGACACTTCCCTCCGGTCGCGGAGCGATGCAGACAAACGCCGGCCGGAGCGAAAGCAAGGGGATGGAGGTCAGTTTGCAGGGAAACCCCGTCAACGGCCTTATGCTACAAGCCAACTACGGCTTCACCCACGCCACCTTCAAAGACTACAAAGACCGGAAGGGTGACAAAGAAATTGATTATTCGGGCAACTACCTGCCGATGGTACCTTCGCACACCTTTGCGCTTGGCGCAGACTATACCTTTGCCAATCCCTGCCCACACATCGATCGCTTTACGATCAGTGCCAACTACACCGGGACGGGCGCTATCCGTTGGAAAGAAGACAATCTCGTTTCGCAATCTTTCTACGGACAATTGAACGGAAAAGTTTCAATAACCAAAGGTTTTGCTACCTTTGCCATTTGGGCTAAAAACATAACGAACACCCACTATACAGCCTTCTATTTCGAGTCGGCAGGCAAAGGATTGGCACAACAGGGGCGTCCGTTTACTATCGGAGCCAACATTGTAATAACGCTTAATTGAAAAGATGCAAAATAACAGGATATTCAACCTAGGAACCTTCTTCTGCCTTTACATTGCGCAGACCATTCCGATGAGCTTCTTCTCCACCGTCATCCCCGTGATGATGCGGCAAGAGAACTTCTCGCTATCCGCCATCGGATTGTTGCAACTAATCAAGCTACCGTGGATATTGAAGTTCCTCTGGTCGCCGATGGTAGACCGCCATGCAGCCACTACGGGAGATTACAAGCGATGGATATTCTCTTCCGAATTCGTCTACGCTGCCCTCATACTGGCGGTTGCCTTCCTCGACTTCAAGGCCGACTTCTACACCATTGTAGCCCTTATCATCATCTCCTTTATCGCTTCTGCCACACAAGACATTGCGACCGATGCACTGGCCGTGCTCTCTTTTAGCAAGAAAGACAAAAGCCTGGCTAACAGCATGCAGTCCATGGGAAGCTTTGGAGGAGCATTGGTGGGTAGTGGCATTCTGCTGCTACTTTTCAAGCAGATCGGATGGAACTACCTGCTACCCTGTCTGGCGCTATTTGTCGTTGTAGCCCTCCTCCCCTTGCTATTCAACAAAGGAATTACCGTTCAACCTAAGAAGGCACACGAACGGGCAAAGAAGGCTGACGTGTTCTACTTCTTCACCCAGCGGAACATCTGGAAACAGGTGGGCTTCCTCTTTCTCTACTATGCCGGACTGATCGGCACACTGGCCATGGTGAAGCCTTTTCTGGTAGACCTTGGTTACAACATGAAAGAGATCGGAGTGATGAGCGGGGTGGCAGGAACCTTTATCGGCTTCCTATCCTCCTTTGCCGGAGGCTTCATCGTGCGCCGCATCGGACGGCATCGGGCGCGCATCCTCTTCGCCACATTCATTCTTCTGGCTGCGCTCTATTTTGTAGGGCTCTCCTACCTGCAACCCACAACGGTGGGACTTTACGGCGGGATATTCCTTCTTTGGGGAAGCTACGGGATGTCCACCATCATCGTCTATACCACCGCCATGGACTGTGTCCGCCCGGGACGTGAAGGAACCGACTTCACCATCCAGACCGTTATCACCCACCTGAGCGGCATGCTGATAGCCATCCTTAGTGGAAAAATAGCAGACCACACCAGCTATCACGGCCTGTTCCTCTTCGAAGCATCATTAGCGGCTCTGTCGCTTATCTATATATTAGGAGTATTCAGAAAAGAAAAAGAAACAGTATGACACAAGACATCTTACAGAAATACAACGTGCCGGTACCTCGATACACCAGCTATCCACCAGCCAACTACTTCAGCGACACCTTCACCAACCGAGAATATGAAGCTGCCATCGAAGCTTCCAACCAGACTCAGCCGGAGCATATCTCCTTCTATATCCACATTCCTTTTTGCCGACACCTCTGCCATTATTGCGGATGCAACTCATTCCCGATGATGAAGCCGGAAGTGGTGGAAAGTTACCTGGCCGCCCTCCACAAAGAGATAGACCAAGTGGTAAAAAAGCTATCGCCCACCCGTAAGATTGCCCAGATTCATTACGGTGGTGGGACACCGACCGCCCTCCCCGTACACCGCCTGAAGGAGCTCAACGAACACCTCCTCGCCGGATTCAGCACAATAGACCGGCCGGAGATAGCCATCGAATGCCATCCCGGCTATCTGGACGAAAACTACTGGAGGGAGCTGACCGGAGCGGCTTTCAACCGCTTCAGCATCGGCATACAAGACTTCGACGAGCAGGTACTCAAGACCGTAAACCGCCGCCCCTCGCTACTGCCTATCGAAGAGATATTCAGTATCCTTCGCCACAATGGCGCACGAATCAACATGGACTTCATATACGGACTGCCCCATCAAACCGAAGCCAGCTTTGCCGACACCATCCATCGTGCGGCCGAACTCCGCCCCGACCGCTTGGTAACCTTCTCGTACGCTCACGTCCCTTGGGTAAACAAACAACAGTTGATCCTCGAAAAGGCCGGCCTGCCAGCAGCCGAAGAGAAAAGCCGCATGTACAACGCTGCTCACACTCTCCTGACAGATACCGGATACAAGCCGGTAGGACTGGATCACTTCGTCCTTGCCGACGACGAGCTATACACCGCCCTCCTCGACGGACAACTCCATCGAAACTTCCAGGGATACTGTACCCGCCGCACGACTGGACAGGTCTATGCTTTCGGCGTAACAGGCATCAGCCAACTAAGCACCGCCTATACACAAAACGACAAGGACATCCACCAATACATCGAACGAATCAACAGCGGAACCTTCGCCATCTCCAAAGGTTATGCCCTCAACCGCAACGAGCAGATCACCCGCGAAGTAATAGAAACGCTCATGTGCAACAACAACCTGAACTGGCAGGAACTAGCCAACCACCTCAATCTCTCCATCGATCAAGTCAGAGCCGCCACCGCTTACGACGAAGCCCGCCTCCGCGAACTGGCTGCAGACGGCATCATCTGCTACGACGACCGACACATACAAGTAACGCCAGAAGGCTCCCTCTTCGTCCGCAACGTGGCAGCCACCTTCGACCGCTTGATGCTTCATACCAACAAAACGTTTTCTAAACCCGTATAACAATCATGGATACACAACAAACAGATATTCTGGTGATCGGCGCAGGACTAACCGGACTGACCACCGCCTTCCACCTGACCCGCAACGGACGAAAAGTCCACCTGCTGGAACGTAGCGACCGAGTAGGCGGACAGATACACACATTTCAGGAAGAGGGCTTCACCTTCGAGAGCGGCCCAAACACAGGAGTCGTCTCCTACCCCGAAGTGGCCGAACTATTCGCAGCCCTCGCCCCCACATGCCAACTGGAAACAGCGCACGACGAATCCAAGCGTCGCCTCATTTGGAAAGGAAACGACTTTCGCGACCTGCCATCCGGTCTGTTTAGTGCCATCACGACCCCTTTGTTTACACTAGCCGACAAGTTTCGTATCTTGGGCGAGCCCTTCCGCCCGAAAGGAACCAATCCGGACGAATCAGTAGGCGAACTGGCTGCCCGCCGCCTCGGAAGGTCATTCCTTCGATATGCGGTAGACCCCTTTCTATCCGGCGTCTATGCCGGAGACCCAATGAAGTTAGTCACCCGCTATGCCCTCCCCAAGCTTTACAACCTGGAGCAACAATACGGTAGCTTTATTAAAGGAACAATAGCCAAAGCCCGCCTTCCCAAAACGGAACGAGACCATCTGGCCACAAAAAAGGTATTCTCTGCCGTAGGCGGATTGGAGCAACTAACGGACGCACTGGCTAAAGCAATCGGTTCAAACCATATCACCCTCTCCGCTTCCGACATCACCCTACAACCATCCGACAACGGCTGGCAGGCAGAATACACCACTACGTCCGGAAAGCAAACGATGCAAGCCAAGCAGATCGTCACAACAACCGGAGCCTACTCCTTACCCCAACTGCTCCCCTTTATACCCAGGGAAGAGATGGAAAAGATAAGTAATCTGCATTATGCGCCAGTCGTACAAATAAGCGTAGGTATCCGCAATACAGACGGTTTGGACTTTAAAGCATTTGGTGGCTTGGTGCCTTCGTGCGAGAATAAAGAGGTGCTTGGCATCCTTTTCCCCTCCGCCTGCTTCGACGGACGTGCGCCGGAAGGTGGAGCTCTGTTCTCCTTCTTCATTGGCGGCGTAAAGCATGCCGAACTCACCCGGTGGCCGGATGCCGAACTAAAAGAGCTGGTTCATCATGAGCTTCACGCCATGCTGAAGTTTCCCGCAGACATAGAGCCGGAGATGATCCGCATCTTCCGCCATCCGCAAGCCATTCCTCAGTACGAACAAAGTAGCGGCGAACGCTTCCATACCATCGAAGAGTTGGAGAAACGCTATCCGGGTCTCATTCTGGCTGGCAACATCCGCGGAGGCATAGGCATGGCCGACCGCATCCGGCAGGCAGCGGGTGTGGCAAAGCAAATCTGCTCTAATCCAGAAGAGCAACAAATAAAATCAGGAAGAGGCGTTTAACATATTGCGAATAGCTTCGGGCAGGAAGAAGCAAACATCTTTACCGGCTTTTATGGATTCGCGAATAAAGGTAGAGGAGATTTCCATCAAAGGAGCATTCACTGCCTTGACGTTCGGATAGGTATCGGGAATAACAATCGGGTAGCCTAAACGGGGATAAACCAAGACAGGATAGGCAGCCAACAAGGCTTCGTACTCTTTCCACTGGTCGATCACAGCCCAATTATCCGCTCCCATAATAAAAGAAAAAGCATGTTCGGGATAGGTCTCGGTCAAAGCATGCAGGGTAGTAATGCTATAAGAGGGTTGCGGCAACGAAAACTCAAAGTCGCTCACCCGAAACTTCGGATAGTTGCCAACAGCGACCTGTGCCAATACGTAACGAAAATGGTCGTCCATCAAATCCTCCCGCTCTTTCAAAGGATTATGCGGAGTGATGAGAAACCATACTTCGTCCAACCCTTCATACTCACACAGCCAATTAGCCAATGCTAAGTGGCCGATGTGAATGGGATTGAATGAACCGGAGAATATGCCGGTCTTTATCATTTTGACAAGAAATCTTTAATCGCACGAAGTGCTTCGGCTTGCGCCTTCTCCAGCTCATCGTTAACGATTACGGCGTCAAACTTAGAAGCGAATCCTAGTTCGTACTCCGCTTTGGCGATACGGCTTTCTATCACTTCGGGGCTGTCCGTTCCACGTCCTTGAAGGCGTTGGCGCAACACCTTGATACCGGGCGGTTGTATGAATAGAGACAAAGCGCGATCGCCATATTGCTTTTTAATATTGCAACCACCAACCACGTCCACATCAAAAATAACGTGCTTTCCCTCCTTCGTGATACGCTCCACCTCACTTTTCAGCGTGCCATAGAACTTGTCGGCATATACCTCCTCATACTCTAGGAAGTCTCCGGTCTCAATACGTGAGCGAAACTCGTCGGGCGAAAGGAAATAATACTCCACGCCATGCTTCTCCTCCCCGCGCGGGGCACGGCTGGTAGCCGAGATGGAGAAGTGAAGATCCAACCCCTGTTGCAACAGATAGTTGATAATAGTCGATTTACCGGAGCCCGAAGGGGCGGAAAATATAATAAGTTTACCAGCCATACGTCTACCTAATTTATAATACGTTCAAGACCTGTTCTTTGATTTGTTCCAGCTCGTCTTTCATACGAACAACAACTTGTTGCATCTCCGCATGGTTACTCTTCGAGCCTAGTGTGTTTATTTCTCGTCCCATCTCCTGAGCAATAAAGCCCAACTTCTTACCCTGTCCGTGGCCACTCTTCATGGTACTAATAAAGTACTTTAAGTGGTTATTGAGGCGATT
The DNA here is from genome assembly GCA_036654795.1 of Tannerellaceae bacterium. GTDB lineage: Bacteria > Bacteroidota > Bacteroidia > Bacteroidales > Tannerellaceae > JAVVRI01. The sequence goes on along the minus strand of JAVVRI010000123.1, from coordinate 1,770 downwards.
CTTTTCTTCGTTCACATCCAGTTTCTCGATATAGTAGATCATCTCCTGTTCGAAACGATTCTTGTCATAATCGAAGTCCGCAATCTTTTGTAAGTTTTCCGTGATGCGGGTTTTGATCTTTTCGATGCGTTCGCTCTCATACGTTTCTACCTCCGACAGCAGAGCGGCAATGTTGGCAATCTTCTGTTCGAAGAGCTTTTGCAACATAGCGCCTTCCTGAATACGGAAGTCGCACAAGTGCTGAACGGCATCCTCGACAGCCTTTTCCACCACTTCCCATTCCGACTCGTCCACCTCCATCGTTTCTGACTTGATAACATCGGGCATACGCAGAAGCGTACTGAACCAATCGGACGGAACAGCAATATTCAGCGTCGAAGCGATATCGTTTATCTGATTATAATAATTCTCTACGGCTGCTAAGTTGATCTGAGTAGGAGAATCCTTACCTATATACTCAATATATATATTAAATTCCACCTTACCACGTTCCAACGTCTGAAGCAAACGGCTACGTACCTGCATTTCCTTATCTTTATAGATCGAAGGGATACGGGTTGAAAGGTCGAGTTGTTTACTATTAAGTGCCTTAATTTCTACGGTTACCTTTTTGGAAGGAAGTTCGGCAGTAACCTTACCGAATCCCGTCATTGATTGTATCATTTACTCTATAATTTCTGCAAAGATACTTATTCAATTGACAATTGACAATCGACGATTGACAATTATTAAAATCAGGGAAGAAAAGGGTTCTTTTCTTCTGCTTCGATCTGTTTATTTTATACTTTTGCAGCCATAAACAGTCTTGGCCCTGTCTGTCCGGCAAGGATGGCGACCGACACAAAATAGATAAATAAATTATGCCCTGTATATTAAGTATTGAGACTTCCGGCACGGTATGCTCCGTAGCCTTGGATAAAGATGGAGAATCATTATACGAAAAAGCCGAGTTATCAGGTGGCTCGCATGCAAAATGCATTGGCGTCTTTATTCAAGAAGCGCTTCAGGTAGTAGAAGACAATGCGCTCTGCTTGGACGCAGTGGCTGTTAGTAGTGGCCCCGGTTCATATACCGGTCTTCGTATCGGTGTGTCGGCAGCCAAAGGCGTTTGCTTTGGTTTAGGTATTCCTTTGATTGCTGTTTCTACGCTTGAGCTGATGGCACACCAATATGTACGACTCTTCACCTCTGTCGATGGATTACTTTGCCCAATGCTAGATGCCCGCCGGATGGAAGCCTATACGGCCATCTTCGATCCCTCCCAGCATATGCGTCAGGTACGGGAAACCATGGCGGAAGTGCCCACTATCGACACCTACATGCCCTACTTGGATAAACAAAAAGTTTACTTCTTTGGCTGCGGCTCCTATAAATACAATGAGCAAAATGTCATCCAATCTCCCAACGCTTGTTTCATTAGTAACGAAGTAAATCCGCAAGCTTACTACATGTATCCACTCGCCGAGAAGGCTTTCCTTACCAACCAATTCGTCGACACCGCCTACTTCGAACCTTCCTACTTGAAAGAGTTTCAAGCTACAATCGGTAAGAATAAAGTGCTAGGAAACCTCTAAACACGATTATATACTCAAGTTTCGGAAATAACCTAAAATCCGAATCTCCTTTCACAGACATAACGACTTAACGGACTGCAGATTACGGTGAAACGTGAAACGAAGAGGTGCTTTACGAGCACCTCCTTATTCAAACCATCAGTATTACCTGATACAAATTCCCTAACCGGGTATGTTTACGTTCAATCCCCAATGC
>JAVVRI010000122.1:0-8640 GCA_036654795.1 Tannerellaceae bacterium | reverse complement strand
CACAAAAAAGGCCGCAGATGTTCTTTCTCACATCCGCGGCCTTCTATGTTTAGAATTACTTGTTGGTAATTCTTTACTTATTCAATCCGCAAGTGGCGCAACGAGGTTTGATCTGTTTGAAGAAGTCGTTGCCTTTGTTGTCCACGAGGATGAAAGCAGGGAAGTTCTCTACTTCTATCTTCCAAATGGCTTCCATACCCAATTCAGGATATTCGAGGCATTCTACTTTCTTAATGTTTTCTTGCGCCAAGATAGCAGCCGGACCACCGATACTTCCCAGATAGAAGCCGCCATGTTTCTGGCAAGCATCCGTTACCTGCTGGCTACGGTTGCCTTTGGCAATCATAATCATACTGCCACCATTGTCCTGAAATAGGTTTACATACGAGTCCATACGTCCTGCAGTCGTCGGACCAAAGGAACCCGAAGGCATCCCTTCCGGAGTCTTTGCCGGACCGGCATAATAGATCGGATGGTCTTTCACATACTGAGGCATACCTTCGCCTTTGTCGATGCGCTCTTTCAACTTGGCATGGGCGATGTCGCGACCTACCACGATTGTTCCGCTCAGCGATAGGCGGGTGGATACCGGATATTTGTCCAGTTCCTTCAGTATATCTGCCATCGGTTGGTTCAAGTTGATCTTAACAGCATCGCCTTCGCCGGCTTCGCGCAGTTCGGCAGGGATTAGGTTGGCAGGATTCGAATCCATCTTCTCAATCCAAATACCTTCTTTATTAATCTTACATTTGATGTTACGGTCGGCAGAACAGCTAACCCCCATCCCTACCGGGCAGGAAGCACCATGACGGGGCAAGCGAACGATACGAATATCGTGTGCCAGATATTTACCACCGAACTGAGCACCAAGACCGATATTCTGTGCTTCTTTAAGCACCTGGTTTTCCAACTCAATATCACGGAAAGCACGACCGCCTTCGTTGCCTGTCGTCGGCAAGTTGTCATAATAATGGGTAGAAGCCAGCTTTACGGTCAGCAGGTTCTTCTCAGCAGAAGTACCACCAATCACAAAAGCAATATGGTAAGGCGGACAAGCGGCTGTCCCCAATGTCTTAATCTTCTCAACTAGGAAAGGAACCAGAGTTGCCGGGTTCAACAACGCTTTTGTTTCCTGATACAGATACGTTTTATTGGCAGAACCGCCACCTTTGGTTACACAAAGGAAGCGATACTCCATACCTTCCGTAGCTTCAATATCAATCTGAGCCGGCAGGTTGCATTTCGTATTTACTTCATCATACATCGTAAGAGGGGCGTTCTGAGAATAGCGCAGGTTCTCTTCGGTATAAGTTTTATAAACACCTTCCGAAAGGGCTTCCTCATCACAATAGCCCGTCCAGATGTGCTGTCCTTTCTCGCCGTGGATAATCGCCGTGCCGGTATCTTGGCAAAGCGGCAGTTTGCCTTTGGCAGACACTTCGGCGTTGCGCAGGAATGTCAGTGCTACGTATTTGTCGTTGTCGCTTGCTTCAGGGTCGCTCAATATTTTAGCAACCTGTTCGTTGTGTTCCCGACGAAGCAGGAAAGACACATCGCGGAAAGCAGCGTTCGCCATAGCCGTAAGCCCTTCTTTGGCGATCTTCAAAACGGGTGTTCCTTCAAACTCAGCTACAGACACATAGTCTTTTGTAAGCAGATAATACTCAGTTGTATCCGGACCTAAAGGAAAAGGTGCCTGATACTTAAAAGGAGGTGTTGCCATATCTTTTATTATTTAATGATAGTATTGGTTTGTTTCCGACTAGCAAAAATACGGATTTATTTCTGTATTGCGTAAAAAGGCGTACGCCTTTTTCGAAAAACATATATGTATATCCCCTGTGTTCGCATAGTGCAAACGAAAGATGCCCTCGGCAACAACTTTCATACTGAGCAAATGAAAAGGAGATAACGCGAAACGTTGCGAGATCCAGCATTAGAACGTTGGAAGCTGTATAGACCTATGAAAAGACTTATTACGGTTTAACTTTGGATAAGACCAAGTTGAATTGTTGATGCGGTTGACCTATATTCTGCATTTCATATCCCCTTCTTTCAAATTAAAGCGCTATCTTTGCGACAATATGAAAAGACATTCAGTAATATATATACTGTTTCTGCTCATCGCATTCGGGACAAATGCGCAAGTTAGTCATGGTGGCAGCCCACTGCCGGAAAATCGATTCAGAAGTTCGAATGCCGGTCTGTTTGTGGAGATGCCTGTTTTTGATGTTGCAGAAGAGTTACGCATGGATTCGCTCAATGAAAGCGACCTGCGCTCCGGTTATCGTTTTGCCTATAAGTTTATGACCGATTATAATCGGGGCAATTCAGGCACCTCCTTTACCCTACCCGACGGTACACGCGTCTGGCAGCTGGGAATCCGCTCGAAAGGGGCACTATCTATCAACATTCTATTTACCGAATACGAATTGCCGGAAGGGGCACAACTATTCCTTTATAATAGTAGCCGTACACACATACTGGGTGCGTTCAACCACCTGAATAACTCAGCGTTGGGACTGTTGCCCATCTCGCCGATAGAGGGGGATGAACTTATCATCGAATATCAGGAACCTGCCAAAGCAACTTTCGCCGGAAGACTAACGGTTGGCGAAGTAAACCATGGCTACCGCGAGTTAAAAGGTGTTGAGCCTACTTTGGACGATGCCAGCCTTACATGCTCTCCACCACTGGCCTGCAACCCTGGAACGGACAATCAGTACAAAAAAAACGGTCGGAGTGTCGTATTGCTCATCATCAATGGTAACACACTTTGCACAGGAGCATTAGTAAACACCACCACCGGTAGCGGGGTGCCTTACCTGCTAACCGCCTCACATTGTCTGAATAATGGATTTACCGTGACCAATCCGGACTACGAAAAGGTGGCCAACAGCATTGTCTGCTTCTTTAACTACGACAGCCCTCTTTGCACGCAAACGTTGCGGGGTACGGAGGAGATGTCCGTGGCTTCTGCCCATTACCGGGCAGTCTATGAAAAGACAGACATGGCGCTACTAGAGTTGATAGAGACGCCCCCCGCCTACTACCAGCCTTATTACGCCGGATGGAACGCGAAGGACGGAGGAATACCTCCTTATGCCGGCATCCACCATCCGAGAGGTAGCGTAAAACGGATCAGCCTGTCTGATCAGGAATTAGAAAAAGTCTCCTTAACTTCAGGCGGTTATACCTTTCAAGAACAAGCGCATTGGCGCGTGAAGCGCTGGAGTTTAGGGATAACAGCCGGCGGCTCTTCCGGCTCGCCGCTGTTCGATTCAACCAACCGCATTGTTGGCGCATTATCGGGAGGTTCATCCTTCTGTAACAATCCGGTAGATGACTATTATTATGCGCTGACCGCCGCTTGGACACCGTCCGAGAAACCAACGGAGCAACTGAAATATTGGCTCGATCCGCAAAAGAAGAATGACAGAACGCAATGCGATGGGCTAGATCCATACGCCGGTAACCCCTGCTACCGCCTCAGCAACGTACAGAGAAACGGGAAACAGGAAGAGATCGAAACGGCCGCACTGTCCGCACCAGCTACAGGCTATTTATTTGGCAGCAACTCGCTGGGCACCAATCTTTATCTAGAAGAATATAACGCTAATGGCGAAGCAACCCTGCATGGCGCCTATCTAGTTACTCCGTCTATCTCGGAGACAGCGAAAAACCTGAAGGTGGAAATCATCGTCTATAGCGGCGAAGGGCATCCCATCACACAAATACATGCCGAACCCTTCCGCCCTACCTACAGCAATTATATGAGATTAGACGTTAATTTTCAAGAGACGAACAAGCCACTCAACCGAGCACAAGAAAGCTACATTGCGTTCAGCAAAGAGGTCAAAGTAAATGGCGCATTTTACGTTGGTTACCGCCTGACAGCACCCCAAGGTATCTCTTTCGAGACTTTTAACCTTCCCAAAGGCGCTTCCACACGCAACACCAGTTGGGTCAACTACCAATCACAATGGATCAAGGCCAGCGATCATCCCATAATGCCCCTTACCACCTCGCTGTTTATCGACCCCGTGATACAAGCCGGAGGTCAGGTAAGCAATGCCACCCTCGCAGCAAAGCCGGAAGTACTGATAATTCTCAGTGCAGAGGGGAAAACAATCCACCTGCAGCTACCAGAGAACATCCGGCAAGCCACGTTCACCCTATTGACAACAGACGGGCGAAAGATTCAGGAAAACCAAATTGAAGGCAACCAAGCAACAATAGTCGCTGCCATAAGCCAACCCGGAATATATCTGGCAAAGGTCACTTATGCGGGCAAACAACACACGAGCAAACTGCTCTTTTAATCGAAAATATATACAATAACCCCCTCCTTAAAAAGGGGGGATAGAGTAAAAGGAACAAAAGGACAGAGGGTAGTACTTAATAAAAATTATAGAGGGAAATAGCAAATATCATCGGAATAGTTCCTATATTGCATACATATATAATACAACTGGATATTACATGTATTAATAAGTCTTAATTGAGAAGAATTTGTCGCATCTATGCTATCCATAACAAAAAAATGCTTTAGTTTTGCATATTGATGGCTGAAGGACTATTCTAGAAGTGAATATATAAATATAGTAACATTTTAAACTTACATTAAATTATGAACAAAAAGTTTTTATTGCCATTCTTCGTTTTGGCAGCAATCGTAACCTTTTCTTCTTGTTCTAACAAGTTGAAACCGTTGGCAGAGCAGTACATCAAAGCTGAACCGCAACCGTTAGAGGCTATCGGAGGTAAAGTACCAGTAACAATCAACGCAACATTCCCCGCAAAATGGTTCAACAAGAAAGCTGTTGTAACCGTAACACCGGTACTCCGTTACCAAGGTGGCGAAGCTTGGGGTACCTCTTACACCTACCAAGGTGAAAAAGTAAAGGGTAACAATCAGGTAATTCCTCAAAAAGAAGGTGCCAATGTAACAATGAAATCTACTTTCACTTACAAACCTGAAATGAAGAAATCTGAATTGTTCCTTACTTTCGAAGCTAAGATCAAGAACAAGACAGTTAAATTGCCGGACGTAAAGATCGGTGAAGGCGTACTCGCAACTTCTGAATTGGCTAACGCAGGTACTGCAACAGCAGCTATCGCAGCAGACAAATTCCAACGTATCATCAAAGAAGCTCACGAAGCTAAGATCATGTTCTTGATCCAACAAGCTGAACTTCGCGCAAAAGAACTGAACAGCCAAGAAATGAAAGACTGGCAGGCTTTGGTTAAGGATGCTAACGATGCTCCTAACAAAAATGTAGCTGTTGAAATTTCTGCTTACGCTTCTCCTGATGGTGCTATGGACCTGAACACGAAGTTGTCAGAAAACCGTGAAAAGAATACGAACAAGTATTTGACAAAAGAGATGAAGAAACAAAAAGTAGAAGCTCCTATCACAGCTCGTTACACAGCTGAAGACTGGGAAGGTTTCCAAGAATTAGTTTCTGCTTCTAACATTCAAGACAAAGACTTAGTACTTCGCGTGCTGAGCATGTACACAGATCCTGAACAAAGAGATAAGGAAATCAAAAACATGTCTTCTGTATTCAGCGTATTGGCTGAAGAGATCCTTCCTCAACTGCGTCGTTCACGCTTAACAGCTAACGTAGAAATCATCGGCAAATCTGACGACGAAATCAGCGCATTGGCTAAGAGCGATCCTAAGTCTTTGAACATCGAAGAAATTCTTTATGCTTCTACATTGACAAACAATGCTGCTGAAAAAGAAGCTATCTATGTAAAGGCATCTGAGCAATATCCTAACTGCTACCGCACTTGGAACAACATCGGTATGATGCGTTTCTTCGCTGGCGACGTGGCTAAGGCTGAAGAAATGTTCAACAAGTCTAACTCTGTTAAGGCTAACAACGAAGCTAACATGAACTTAGGTCTGATCGCTTTGACAAAGGGTGACCAAGCTAAGGCTCAACAATTGTTTGGTAACGCTGCTGGTGTAGCTGAATTAAGCGAAGCTCTGGGCGTTCTTTATCTGCAACAAGGCGAATATGCTAAGGCTGTTAACTCTTTCGGTGCAAGCAAAACAAACAATGCTGCTCTGGCTCAAATCCTTGTTAAGGACTACAGCAAGGCATTGCAGACTTTGAACGCTGTATCTAAGGCTGACGCTACAACTTCTTACCTGAAAGCTATCGTAGCTGCTCGTACAAACGACGCTAGCGGTGTGATCAGCAACCTGAAAGCTGCTATCGCTGCAGACAAGGCTATGGCTAAAGAAGCTGCTATCGACTTGGAATTTGCAAAGTATGCAACTAACGCTGACTTCACTTCATTGGTAAAGTAAGCAAAAGCGACTAATAATAAGAAAAGCGGATACCCTGTAATGGGATATCCGCTTTTTTTGTGTCTTTTCTGATCGTCCGATAATTCTGATAATCCGTCAACCAATGCCCAGATTAAGAAAAGAAGCCCAGATATCGAAGCATAAATTCCACACCTGCCCGGACGTGTCCTTTGGAAGTAAGGACTACCAGTTTAGAGCCTTTCCACTTGGCGTGAGCCGCTTCTGCATTGGCATAGGGGATGATATCGTCCATTTTACTATGATAAAGTGTTATCGGCACGTCAGGAAGATCCATTGTGATCAGGGAATTCTTTTCCAGAGCAGCCATTAATTTGTGAATGTCTTTGTTTCCGTTGAAGTTGGGGGCATAAAAATCAGGATGGATCACTTGGGTGAGGTCTTGACCCAAGATCTCGTGCCAAGCGGAAAGAGGTTGGACGTCCAACTGTTTCAAGATGCCTTCGTTTAAGAGGCGGGGCGCATAAATCTTTGACTGGTCTAAAACAAGCTGCTCACCGTATTCCATACCCCGAATAAGATACGGCGAGTAGCCTGAACGCGAATAAAGCGTATTGCCTTCTGCTATAAAACGGTTTAATACACCTATCAGATCGTATGCCCCGCCACCGGCATGCACACTTGCTATCAAGGAGGACTGTCCACGCTTCGTTAATTCAATCAGGGTAGCAATAGTCGAAGTTCCTCCTTGTGAGTAACCGAGCAATTCCACCTGATCACTGTTTTGCCTAATTCCTTTATCATGCAAATACTCGCGGGCAGCCTCAATCATATCGGCACACGCCGTACCGGTGGTGGCGATGTGAAGATAAGGATGCTGGCGTGTAGGAGTTTCGCTGACTCCGTAACCCAAGTAATCCGCCATCACCACAATACGTTTTCGGAAAACCGGCACTATTTCAAGGTTGAAAAGCATCTTCGAGGGAGCTTCTTCCTGATCCAAGGTAATATGCTGCACACTCAGCAGATTGTCGTAACTCTCCGTATCGGAACACATGGCAACAATACCCGAAGCCTCCACCTTTTTACCGTCAACCCCGGTCGTTGTGTAGGTAATAGCAGCTATATCCACGTCACAAATCAGTGCTCCTACAGGTGTAGCAGCAAAATCCATACCGGGTATAAAACTATTAAGCACCCCTATCAGATCAGCTTTCGTATAGTGGCGTTCGGTAATGACTCCGGTCAAATACCTATTTTGGGGTAGCGGCTGAGGATCGTCCTCATGCGCACAGGACTGAAATAAGAATAGGGCTATAACGGTGGATAGCACTACAATAAGATTACGTTTCATATCATTTGTTTTTATTACAAATGTAAGAAAGAGATTCTACTTTCAACAAAATGTATGGAGTTTTATGAAATAATCGTATCTTTGAACGCATGATACGTTTAAACAAGTATATTGCCGACTCGGGTTATTGCTCGCGTCGAGAAGCCGATGCTTATATAGAGCAGGGTCGTGTAACAATCAATGGTCGCGAAGCTGTGATTGGTTACATGGTTCTACCCACTGACCGAGTGGCAGTAGACGGAGAGATGATCAAAGGGTTCGAAAAGGCAAAAAAACGCGTCTATATCGTGCTGAACAAGCCGGTAGGCATCACCTGCACCACCGATTTGAGCGACCGGACAAACATCATCAGCTACGTAAAGCACCGCGAGCGTATCTTCCCTATCGGACGTTTGGATAAACTGTCGCAAGGCTTGATTCTTTTGACCAGCGATGGCGATATTGTCAACAAAATACTTCGTGCCGGCAATGCCCACCAAAAAGAATATATAGTAGCCGTAAACAAACCAATTACGGATGACTTCATCCAACGTATGTCTGCTGGCATGAAACTGGAGGACGGTACACTCACACTACCCTGCAAAGTGTTTCGCGAAAACGAACGAAGCTTTCGCATCCTACTGGTACAAGGCCTTAACCGTCAAATTCGCCGGATGTGCATGATGTTGCGCTACAACGTTGAAAAGCTGGAACGGGTGCGCATAATGAATATCACACTCAAAGGATTACCTCATGGAAAATGGCGCGAACTGACCGAGCAGGAAGTAAAGACCATAATCGAAATGGTGGAAGGTTCGGACAGTGGGGAACAAGCCTCGAAAGTACAAGCGCCCAAACAACTGCCACGTCCCCCCGGACACTCAAAGCAACAAACAAGAGAGGTCGCCAAACCACACGCAGCCAACCCAAGAAACAGAGGAAAAAGCGGCAGCATACCAACCGGAGACAAACAGCGACCTAGACGCAGAAGATAGTATGATAATCTTTAGAATTAATCTTCCACGTT
>JAVVRI010000121.1:0-8730 GCA_036654795.1 Tannerellaceae bacterium | reverse complement strand
TTTGAATAAGGAGGTGCTCGTGAAAGCACCTCCTTATTTCACGTTTCACCGTAACGTACAGTCCGTTACGGTGTTATGTCTGTGAAAGGAGATTCTGATATTTCTATTTTAAGGTCACTCCAGGAAAGTATGAGTGCTTTTAGAGACTCAACTAGTCCTGAAAGAGTACCCTTTAGGTTACTTCCGAAACTTGATAAACTTACGGATGAGCCCTTTTTTTTAGCTGCCTACAGGTTGCTGATTTTCTCTAATCCGGACTTAATCCTCATTTTCTGCCTTATTAACACCTCGTTTACATTTTTTTGTTCTTACTTTGTATCTATACTTGAAAGAGATTTTGTTACACAAAGAAATCCGTATTGATATGAAAATAAGAATGGCGTTTATTGCTTTATTACTATTGTGCTGCGTTCCGGCAGCAGTGCTCTATGTACGGGCGAATCAGTCTGAGGGTAAACAAAAGATAATCACCGAAGCTATGCAAAAGAAGGATACCCCTGAACTGATAAAGGCCTTGATTGGGAACATGAAGGAACAGCTGGAAGTGGACGAGGAGCGCTTCCCCGAACTGATAAACGAAGTAGCTGCTTACACCGCCCAATGCACGGATCCGGCAGGAAAAGCCGTGCTGCACTCCATGTTGGCGGAGATGTATAACCGTTATTACCAGCAAAACCGCTGGACGATTAATCAGCGTACGGAGATGGTCGGCTACGTTCCCGAAGCTATACAGGAATGGACAAGCAACCTGTTTAAGGCAAAGATTAAAGAGGAGCTGGACGCCTCCCTTGCGAACACCCTCCTCTTGCAGAAGACAACTCTGTCCCGTTTCAACCCGATCCTGACAAGTGGCAAAGACAGTCCGTCGCTACGCCCTACGCTATATAGCTTTTTGGCCTTTCGCGCACTGGACATGCAGCCAACTGATTCGCTCTACCATGCGCTGATCACCTTTCAGAGTGCACAAGGAGAGAAGAAAGCCGCCTTGTTGACCGAACTGGACTTTCTGCAACAGCAGTACGCCAACCAGCAGAGCAAGCAAACCAATGCCGCATACACACAGGCGTTGGACAGCCTCAGCCGGCAGTTTGCCACTGAGCCCTATTCTGTTGAAATAGACATTGCCCGTCTCTATCAGATGGAGAGGAATCCATATGCCTTTCGGGACAATGACTCTCTTCGGGCGTTGCAATATGCTCTTTGCACCCAAAGCATCGCCCGCTTCCCGAATTATGAGCGGATCGGGGTGTTGAAAAATGCACTTCGCACGCTGGAAGAGCCGAACCTTTCCGTACAGGCCGCCAATGCGGTCTATCCCGGCAAACCGTTGATGTTAACAATCAGTTATACAAACCTCAGCCGTTTGCAGGTCAAGGTGTATCGCAGCAAGCTGAGTCCGCTGATGCAAGCAAGCCACAAGTACTATCAGGAGAGTTCGGACAGTAAAATGTTGGGCGAATTTGTACAAGAAGCAGCCTTTACACTATCCCCCCGTACCCATTACAGCAAGCAAGATAGCAGTCTGGCTTTGACAATAGATAAGCCGGGCTTATATGTGTGCGTTGTCAATGCTCCGGGAAGCACGATCAAGACCTCTTTGTTATTCAGTGTTAGTCGGCTGGCCGCCCTTTCGCGCCATGCGCCCAACGGACAGACCGAGGTGTTGGTAACAGACTTCCTGAGCGGAAAGCCCATCGAGGGTGCTACCGTAAACTACTATAATAAGCAAGGCGACAACCTGCTGCGTGTAGGCTCGTTACGAACGAACCGCGACGGTTTGGCCACGTTACCCACGATGATGGGGAGACAAGCCTATCAGGCGACTCTTCCGGGCGATACTTGCTCCTTGCTCTCTTCCCTTTATCCCTATGGGGATGGGAGAAGTCTCTCTTCTCTCAGTAATTACCAATTGTCCCTTTTCACCGACCGAGGTATCTATCGCCCGGGGCAGACCGTTCGTTTTAAAGGCATAGCCTATACAAACGATGCAAACAATCCTAGGGTTGTGCCGGACAAACACTTTACCGTACTCCTTCGGGATGCGAACGGCAAAGAGGTGGCAAGCAAACAATGTACGACCCATGCGTTCGGCTCCTTTAACGGCGAATTTACCTTGCCGGCTCAAGCATTAAACGGAACTTTTACACTCCAAGCAGGTGAGGCGAGGGCTTACATCGAAGTGGCGGAATACAAACGTCCTACCTTTAACCTCAAACTGCTGCCGGTCAAAGAGGAAGCGGTCTTTAATGAGCCGGTCACCATTCTGGGCAAGGCGCAAACCTACTCCGGTGTATCGCTTCAAAGCGGCACAGTAAACTATCGCATCACCGAATGCCGACTGCTTCGTAGCTATATGCGCACTCCACCGAAACAGGTGGCACAGGGTGAAACGATTGTCAATACGGATGGTTCTTTCGCCATAACCTTCTGTCCGGAAAAGGAGGTAGAAGAGTCACTTTCCTCGAACGCTCAACTTTACGAAGTAACAGCCACCCTGACCGATAGCAAGGGGGAGACGGAGGAGACGCGCACTACCGTATCAGTAGCTGCCGCCGGCATCCTGCTCAGCCTCAACTTGCCGGAGAATAAAGAGATGGAGAAGGATTCCATCAGGATGCAAGCCAGCGCCTGCACCATCAATGGCAGCACGATTCGTGCGACCGGGACTTATACCCTCAGTCCTTTCACTCGTTCGGAGACGGAGGAGAAGAACGTAGGTAAGCCGGTAGTGGAAGGTAGCTTTACGACTGACCGCCCATTCGATTCCGCGATCTTTGCTAAGCTGCCTTCAGGGCGTTATCGTATTTGCCTGACTTCGGTCGACTCCAAAGGACGGACTGTCACCGAGCAGGAAGACTTCATCCTGTACAGTAAGCACGATAAGCGTCCGCCGATCATTACCCCGATGTGGTTGGTCGATGAACGTACCACCTGCCTACCCGGCGAGGAGGCCTCTTTCGTATTCGGAACTTCCGAAAAGAAGGCGTATATCCTCTATGAACTCTTTACGAACGACAAACTCATCCGGCGCGAGCGGTTGGAATTAAGTGATGAAAATCGAACCTTCCGCATCCCCTTCGAAGCGGAGTATGGGGTGGGCTTTGTTGCTTCGTTTACCTTCGTCAAAGAGGGCAAATTTTATACTACACAAGTGCCCATCTATCGCCGCCAGCCCGATCGTCGCCTCAGCATTCGCCCGGAAACATTCCGCGACCGCTTGCTGCCCGGCAGTCGTGAGACGTGGAAGTTCCATATTCAAAATGCAGACTCTACAGCAATGATAGCCGAAGTACTAGCGGGCATGTACGATGCTTCGTTGGATAGAATAAGCCCCTTTGCTTGGAGCTTTTCGCCCATCCGTCAAGTTGTCTTGACTGCTCCGCGCATGACCGGAGGTGCCGGTTTTCAGACAAGCTATCGATATGAGAACCAGCAACCCGACTTTGTAGCAGTTCCAGAGTATCAATATGACTGCCTTAACTGGCAAGGCATGATGTCTTCTAATCAGTCAAATATTACACTGCGCCGATATAGTGGTGCCGTTGGTGCTGTCATGATGAAGTCCGCTTCCGCTCCGATGGCGGAAAGGCAGAACAACCGGCTTGATGTGCAAGAGGTATCGGTCGCCAATATGGCCGAATCTGTCGTTGAAGCGCCCGTAAGTACGCCATCCCTGCCTCAGTTGCGCGAGAACTTTGCAGAGACTGCCTTCTTCTATCCTGCGTTGATGACGAACGAAACGGGCGATGTCAGCCTCGACTTCATTTTACCCGAAAGCAACACGACCTGGAAGATGCAACTACTCGCCTATACGGAAGATATGAAATATGGTCTGCTCACCCGCGAAGTGATCAGCCAAAAGCCGCTCATGGTGTTGCCCAATCTGCCCCGCTTCTTGCGTGAAGGCGATCAGGTAACGTTGACTGCTCAAGTGATGAACCAATCCGGAAAGGAGCTGGTGGGACGTGCTCGCCTCGAACTATTTGATCCGGCAAACGATCAGCCGGTGATTTGCCTGACTAAGTCGGAGAAGCCCTTTGTGCTTCCGTCTGACAGTACGATTACCGTGTCGTGGTCGCTGACTGTGCCGAGTGGCATTAGCCTAATCGGTTGTCGCATGGTGGCCGATACCGATAGCGGCAGCGACGGTGAACAGCTATTGATCCCTGTCCTGTCCAACGAATTGCTTATTACCGAAAGTACGCCCTTCTACTTGATAGGAGACGGTGAGCAACGCATCCAACTGAAAGAGTCCGGTCGGTCTGTCAGTCGCCGACCGTTCAAGCTGACTCTGGAGATGAGCAGTAACCCCATCTGGTATGCCGTGCAGGCACTTCCTACCCTGACTACACCGGAAGATGACAACCTGCTCTCTTGGTTTGCCTCTTATTACAGCAATACTCTGGCCAGTTACATCGTACAAACCAATCCTCGCCTGAAGAAGGTGATCGACCAATGGACGGCACAAGGAGGAACGGCCGCCACGCTGCTATCCAACCTCGAAAAGAATGCCGAGTTGAAGGCTATCCTACTATCCGAAACGCCTTGGGTGCTGTCTGCCAATAATGAAACGGAGCAAAAGCAACGTCTTGCCTTATTGTTCGACCTCAATCGTGCTGCCTCTGCACGTATGGCCGCTTTGCAGCAACTACAGCAACAGCAGCAACCTGACGGTGGCTGGAGTTGGATGAAGGGAGGGCGTAGTAGTCGCTCCATCACCCTGCAAGTACTAAAGGGAATGGCTGATCTGACCGCCCTCAATGCTGTAGAATATAACCAGGAAGAGAAGGAGATGCAGATAAAAGCTCTTGCCTTCGTAGATAACTGCCTCCGTCAGGATTATGAGCAGGCAAAGAAAGGACAATACTTGAAAAAGAGTCTGCCAACGGCCGAGCAGTTGGAATATCTTTACGTACGTAGTGCCTATCGCGACATCCCCGAACCGGGCAATGCCCGCGAAGCGATTCGCTTCTATACCAATCAGGCTGCTAAGCAATGGAGCTTGTTCTCCCTTTATGGCAAGGCGGAGACTGCCCTGCTGATGCACCGCAACGGTCAGAAGGCAACCGCCTCGGCCATCTTTGGCTGGCTAAGAAAAACTGCTACTGTGAATATGGAAATGGGTATGTATTGGGCAAACAATCGGAGAGAAGCCAATTACTTCACTTCCCCCATCGACACCCATTGCCTTCTGATGGCACTCTTTAACGAACTGTCTCCCGATACAGCGGATACGGACCGCATGAAGCAATGGCTGCTCAACCAGAAGCGTACGCAAAACTGGGAATCCGTGCCTGCTACCGTCAATGCCATCTACGCCCTGCTCCTAACCGGAAGCGATTGGTTGGGCGATAACAATACCTGCACCGTGCAATGGGGTTCGCATGCTTTTAATACGGTTACCGGCGAAGCAGCTACCGGATATATTAAAGAAGTGATTCCTGCCAAAGAGATCACGCCCCAGATGAACATACTCAATGTTCAAAAGACGGGCAAAGCTCCGGCTTGGGGTGCCATCTACAATCAATACTTTGAGGCTATCGACCAAGTGGCGGCACAAAGCGGTGCTTTGCGCATTGATAAGAAGCTTTTTGTGGAAACAAACAGCAGCGCTGGTCGGCAGATCCACCCGGTAACCCTCAACACTCCGCTCTGCATAGGCGACAAAGTAGTCGTTCGCCTTACCCTGAGCAGTGATCGGGAGATGGATTATGTGGCTTTAAAGGATCAGCGCGCAGGCTGCTTCGAACCTTCCGGCCAGCTGTCCGGTTATGAATATAGAAACGGTCTCAGCTATTACCGAGCCCCCGGCGATGTATCCGAAAACTTTTACTTCGACCGCTTGCCAAAGGGTACGTTCGTTCTGGAATATTCGGTTTATGCCTCACGGGTTGGTGAGTATGCAGGTGGAGTCAGCACCCTGCAATGCCTCTATGCCCCCGAGTATGTGGCGCACACAGCAGGAGAAAGAATCAGAGTGAACGAATAATTTCTCATTCTTCGCTTCTCATTCTTCATTAATAGCTATATTTGTGGCACGAACAATCGTAAATAATTAGAAAGATGAAACAGATTATTTTTATTTTCATGGCAATCATGCTTGCAACCGGCATGGCATCAGCGCAAAAGAAGGCCGTCATCTCTACAGAAACGGCTACGCACGATTTCGGTGCAATCAAAGAGGCCGATGGTAAGGTGTCTTATACATTCAAGATGACAAACGACGGAGACATGCCGCTTGTAATCACGCGGGTGATAGCCTCATGTGGGTGTACTATGCCGGTGTGGACAAAGGAGCCCATCGCTCCCGGTCAAAAAGGCGACTTGACCATTACGTTCGATCCGAAAGGACGTCCCGGCCCATTCTCTAAAACGATCTCAGTTTATAGTAATGGTAAAACAGGTAGTTTTATCCTTTCTATACGAGGAGATGTACAGTAAGGAACTTAGTAATACATGAATAATGCTGAACCAAAAACGAATTGTCTTATTTCTTTTCTGTTTGTTGTTTGCCGCCCATCATCAGGCGGCAGCACAAAACAGTCCGGAGATTAGTACCGATGAGTTGATCTATAACTTTGGATCGATTGGCGAGTCCGACGGACCGGCTAGTCATCTCTTCGTGATACGTAATGCAGGCAATGGGCCGCTCGTGATTACCCGCGTAACGGCTTCTTGTGGCTGCACGCAACCTGAGTGGTCGAAGGAGCCGATTGCGCCCGGCAAGGACGGGGAGGTCAAAGTAACCTACAACCCCAAAGGACGTCCGGGGCCATTCTATAAGACAATATCTATATTCAGCAATGTGAAGAAGGGAAGCTATACGTTAGCTATCAAGGGAAACGTAACGCCCAAACCGGTGCAGCCTCTCTTTACCTTTCCTTATGCAATTGGTGAGCTAAAGCTTACCACCAAGACAATACTTTACAGCAGCATCCGTTCCAACGAAAGTCTGGGCGAACAGATTATGGTGATCAATAACGGAAAGACTCCGCTCACTATTCATTCGGCCAAATTGCCACACTGGCTGACGGCCGATATCCATCCAATGCAGCTTAAACCCGGCGAAATAGGTGAAATCAATCTGCTACTGAATGCTGAGGCAGTGAAGCGTAAAGGACGCGTTACTGCCGAACTTGGCCTGTCTATACAAAACGAAGGTGGCAAAGCTGTCAGCGGACAGATACAGATAGCTGCCAACATTATCGACGACTTCAGCACTCTGACGGTAGCCGACAAGAGTAAAGCGCCAATAGCCGAACTCTCCGGTACTCTGCTCGACTTTGGTAAACTGCCGAAGCGAGGCGGCATTATCCCGCTGATAGGTGGCAAGGTAACCGGCGAAGTAACCATAACCAATGCGGGTAAATCACCTTTAATACTGCACAGTGTGACGTGCGACAATCCATTGTTGGACATCTCCTGCGGCAAGAAAGTATTGAAACCCGGTGCTTCTGCAGTCTTTAAAATATCCGTACGCCCCAAAGGGGTAAAAGCAAAACTGGAAGCGCTTATCAATATTGTATGCAACGATCCGATAGGACCGGTGCGTCTGGTAAAGGTAACAGCCGAAAGATAATAAATTCAATATAAAATCATGGAACACCCCGAAAACGATGGTCTGTATCGCGGACTGAAAGTAAATAAAGGAGTGGCGGAAGTGCCCTCGGTTAATCCTTATCTGAAGAAACGGTTGCAACGTACTGCTTATACCTCTTCTGAGTTTGTGGAAGGTATATTGAAGGGAAACATTACCATCCTCAGTCAGGCTGTTACGTTGGTGGAAAGTGCCAAGCACGATCATCAGCAATTGGCGCAAGAAATTATAGAAAAATGCCTGCCTTATGCCGGCCATTCTGTACGCATCGGTATCACCGGTGTACCCGGTGCTGGTAAAAGTACCTCTATCGACTCCTTTGGTATGCACTTGGTGCGCGAAGGGCGCAAGTTGGCCGTATTGGCCATCGACCCCAGCAGCGAACGTTCCAAAGGAAGTATTCTGGGGGATAAGACTCGCATGGAGGAGTTATCTCGTGAGAAAAATGCGTTTATCCGTCCCTCGCCATCGGCAGGTTCGTTGGGAGGTGTGGCTCGCAAGACGCGCGAAACGATCGTGCTCTGCGAAGCTGCCGGCTTCGATACGGTCTTTGTAGAGACGGTAGGAGTGGGGCAGAGCGAAATAGCCGTCCATTCGATGGTGGATTTCTTTCTGCTTATTCAACTGGCCGGTACGGGCGACGAGTTGCAAGGCATTAAGCGTGGTATCATGGAAATGGCGGACGGCATTATCATTAACAAAGCTGACGGAGACAATATAGACAAAGCCAACTTGGCTGCTGCTCAGTTCCGCAACGCGTTACACCTCTTTCCCCCCGCTGACTCCGGTTGGTTTCCGAAGGTGCTGACCTACTCCGGCTATTACGCTTTGGGTATTAAAGAGATTTGGGAGATGGTGGCTGAATACATGGCGTTCACAAAGAAGAACGGCTATTTCGACTACAAACGCAACGAGCAGGCTAAGTACTGGATGTACGAAAGCATCAACGAAACTTTGCGCGACACCTTCTATAACAATCCGTCTGTGGAGAAAATGCTTACCAGTACTGAACAGCAAGTCCTCAACTGCGAAATCAGTTCTTTCGTAGCAGCCAAGCGTATGATGGATTTGTTTCTGAGCAATCTGTCTTCTAAAGAGCACTGAACGTTTGCCTGACAGTATCCGGTAGGCAT
>JAVVRI010000120.1:0-8837 GCA_036654795.1 Tannerellaceae bacterium | reverse complement strand
AGGTGCGTAGCAGCCACGGACGGGCGGATATGGTGGTAAAGAACAACGACTACATCTACGTCTTCGAGTTCAAACTCAACGGCACTGCAGAAGAGGCGTTGGCGCAAATTGATGACAAAGGCTACTTGATTCCCTACACGGCTGACCATCGCCAACTAGTGAAGGTAGGCGTGGACTTCGACAAGTCCACTCGCAACTTGGGGCATTGGCTGATTGGGTAAGAAGCGGTAGCGCATATGTTTTGACGTATATTTACAATTTACACATAGAGGAACTTTCTGTAGTTCGCAAAGAGAGACTTCTAACAAAAAGAATGCTTTAAACCAGAAGGTTCTCGGAGTGAACGCGGATATTCTTTATCTGGGCAAGTGGATAATACAGATAATTTTGTACATTTGCAACATTCGAAATAACAAGAGAACACCTATAAATATATGGAACCATTTGTACACCTGCATGTCCATACGCAATACTCGCTGCTGGACGGGCAGGCATCCATCGATGCGCTGATTGAAAAGGCACAGAAAGACAACATGAAAGCTCTTGCCGTGACCGACCATGGCAACATGTTCGGCATTAAGGAGTTTTTCAATAAGACGAGCAAAAAGAACAGCAAATACATCGGCACAATAAAGGATTGCGAGAAGGAGTTGAACGAACTGAACGACAAGCCGAATCCCTCCGAAGAAGAGATGACGCGCATGCAAAAGCTAAGCGACAAGATAAAGGAAGGTAAGGACTCCCTCTTCAAACCAATACTTGGTTGCGAGTGTTACTGCGCTCGCAACGGACGCACCCTGAAAAGTGGCAAAGAGAACCTGAGCGGCTGGCACCTGATCGTGCTAGCCAAAAACTTGAACGGATATAAGAACCTGATTAAGATGGTTTCACTCTCCTGGACAGACGGCTTTTACGGGCGTCCGCGCATCGACAAGGAGTTGTTGGAGAAGTATCACGAGGACTTGATCGTCTGCTCAGCCTGCCTAGGGGGCGAGATACCGCAATATATCATGAAAGGGCAACCCGAAAAGGCGGAGGAGTCCGTCCTTTGGTTCAAGAACCTCTTTGGAGAGGACTATTACTTGGAAATGCAACGTCACGAAACGCACAGTTTCAACGCCGACACGACCACCTTCGCCAAACAACAAGAGGTTAACAAGGTGCTGATTGAATTGGCACACAAACATAACATCAAGCTGATTGCCAGCAACGACGTCCACTTCGTAAACGAAGAAGATGCCGAGGCGCACGACCGACTGATCTGCCTCAGCACCGGCAAAGACTTGGACGACCCCGACCGCATGCGTTACAGCAAACAGGAGTGGATGAAGACGACGGCTGAGATGAATCACATCTTTGCCGACATACCCGAAGCACTGAGCAACACACTGGAGATTGCGGAAAAGGTGGAATATTACACCATCGACCACAAAGCTTTTATGCCCGACTTTCCAATCCCCTCCGAGTTTGCAAACGACGACGACTACCTTCGCCACCTGACCTACGTTGGGGCGGAAAAGAAATATAAAGAGGGGCTGACGGACGAAGTGCGCGAACGGATAGACTTCGAGTTGGGCGTGATAAAGAACATGGGGTTTCCGGGATACTTCCTGATCGTACAAGACTTTATCTCAGCCGCACGCGGAATGGGGGTAGCCGTCGGGCCGGGACGTGGATCGGCTGCCGGATCGGCTGTGGCCTATTGTCTTGGCATTACGGACATCGACCCCATCAAGTACGACCTGCTGTTCGAACGTTTTCTGAATCCTGACCGTATCTCCATGCCTGATATCGACGTAGACTTCGATGATGATGGCCGTGGAGAAGTGCTCCGTTGGGTAACGGACAAGTATGGAAAAGACAAAGTGGCGCATATCATCACCTACGGAACAATGGCTACCAAATCGGCCATCAAGGACGTAGCCCGCGTGCAGAAACTCCCGCTGAGCGAATCGAACAGGTTGGCTAAGCTCGTGCCGGACAAGATTCCGGACGTAAAGAAACTAAGCATCAAAGCAGCCATTGCCTACGTACCCGAACTGAAGGAGGCGGCAAACAGTAGCGATCCACTTCTGCGAGACACGCTGAAATATGCCCAAATGCTGGAAGGCAATGTGAGAAACACCGGTGTGCATGCCTGCGGCGTCATCATCGGCAAATACCCCATCTCCGACGTAGTGCCCGTAAGTACCGCCAAGGACAAAGACACGGGGGAAGAGATGCTCGTCACCCAGTATGAAGGTTCCGTTATTGAGGATACCGGACTAATAAAGATGGACTTTTTGGGATTAAAGACCCTCTCCATCATCAAAGAAGCCATCGAAAACATTCGCATTAGCACCGGCAAGACGCTGGATGTAGACACCATCAACCTAGAAGACCAGAAGACGTTCGACCTCTACTGCACCGGCCGCACCACCGGCACGTTCCAGTTCGAGTCTGCCGGCATGCAAAAGTACCTCAAGGAGCTGCAACCCTCCAAGTTTGAAGACCTAATTGCCATGAACGCACTCTATAGACCGGGGCCAATGGACTATATCCCCTCCTTCATCGCCCGTAAACACGGACGGGAAGATATTGCGTACGACATCCCCATCATGGAGCGTTATCTGAAGGATACGTATGGCATTACCGTCTATCAAGAACAGGTCATGCTCCTCTCCCGCCTGCTGGCCAACTTCACTCGTGGCGAGAGTGACGCCTTGCGGAAAGCAATGGGAAAGAAACTGATCGACAAGATGAACGCCCTCAAAGAAAAATTCATTGCCGGCGGTAAAGCCAACGGACATCAAGAGGCCACACTCAACAAAATATGGGCAGACTGGGAGAAGTTTGCCTCCTACGCATTTAACAAGAGCCATGCCACCTGCTATTCCTGGATCGCTTACCAGACGGCCTATCTAAAAGCCAACTACCCGTCTGAATACATGGCTGCCGTGCTGAGCCGAAACCTGTCGAACATCACGGACATCACCAAGTTTATGGACGAATGTAAGGCTATGAGCATTCAGGTACTGGGACCGGACGTAAACGAATCGATCCTAAAGTTTAGCGTAAACAGCAAAGGAAACATCCGCTTCGGACTGGGCGCCGTAAAAGGTGTGGGCGAATCTGCCGTGGTAAACATCATAGACGAACGCAAGAAAGGCCCGTTCAAGAGCCTCTTCAACTTCGTGGAGCGCGTCAACCTAACGGCCTGCAACAAAAAGAACATGGAGTCGCTGGCACTGGCCGGCGCTTTCGACGCCTTCGACATCCAGCGCGAACAGTTCTTTGCAGAGACAGGCAAAGGCGAAACTTTCCTCGACGCCTTGGTTCGTTACGGCAACAAGTTCCAACTAGACAAAAGTTCCTCCGCCAATTCGCTCTTCGGAGATGACAACTTCGTGGCCATCGCTACGCCGGAAATCCCATACTGCGAACGTTGGGGCGACTTGGAGCGCCTCAACAAGGAGAAAGAACTAGTAGGAATCTACCTCTCCGCACACCCGTTGGATGAATATCGCACAATCCTGACCTACGTATGCAACACCGGCATGGCCGAACTTTCCGACCGCGACTCCCTCAAAGGGCGCGAACTGCTACTTGGAGGCATCGTAACTGCCTTCCGCGAAGGTATGACCAAAATGGGTAAACCCTACGGCATCGTCAAGATTGAAGACTTCACCGGCAACGGAGAGATTGCCCTCTTCGGAAACGACTACATAGAATACAGCAAGTATTGCCGCATCGGAATGTACCTACTCATCAACGCCACCGTACAGCCCCGTCGTTGGAAAGAAGACGAACTGGACTTCAAAATAGGAAGTATCCGCCTCTTGCAAGATGAAAAAGACAAGCTAATAGAGAAGCTTACCATCTCCCTGCCGATACATGATCTGGACGAGCCAACCATTAACGAACTTTCTGTTCTGATCAAAAACAATCCGGGGCACAGTCTGTTATATTTTAAAGTGGTGGATGGCGAGCATAACATATCACTGGGTCTCTTCTCACAAAATATACGGCTTACCGTAACGCGCGAATTGGTCGATTTTCTTCAGCTAAACGAGAACATTGACTTTAAAATTAATGGGTAAGTATTGTACGGTGTAGAAAGAATTTGTACTTTTGACGCTGTTTAAGAAAGATACGAACTAAACAATAATAAATTATGGCACTACAAGTTACAGACAGTAATTTCGAAGAATTAGTAAACTCCGGCAAGCCGATGGTACTCGACTTCTGGGCAGAATGGTGTGGCCCATGCAAAATGGTTAGCCCAATCATTGACGAACTAGCTACCGAGTATGAAGGACGCGTAACCATCGGAAAAATTGATGTAGACAATAACAACGACGTAATCGGCAAGTTTGGCATACGCAACATTCCAACCGTACTCTTCTTTAAAAATGGCAAAATGATGGACAAAATAGTAGGCGCAATCAGCAAGCAGAAATTCACAGAAAAGATCGAATCCATACTATAATTCAAACAGAATACAAATCATAGATAAAGAAGCGTGCCCCCCAGCAATGAGAGCACGCTTCTTTTATTACTTCCAAGCCTTTCTACCCCGCAAGATGTGCCGCTTGCCGGGAGGACCGGGTAGGCGTTCCATCAGGAAGCCGGCGGATTGCATCATGCGGCGGACAACCCCTTTGGCACAATACGTCACAATGATGCAGCCGGGAGAAGCGAGGGCAAAAAGACGGTTGAAAAGCACTTCTGTCCACATATCCGGCTGCTTTTCGGGGGCAAAGGCGTCGAAATAGATCAGATCCACTTGCTCCGGAAGGGGCACACGATTACTGTCGCCCTCAATCTTATGGAGGGTGAAGCGGGGCGTAATCGGCACGGAGCAATCCCAAGCCGCCGTATGCAGCGATCTGAACAGTTCCTGTTTTTCGGGACAGATCAGCGCCCCGTAGTTGAGCTTATCTATCAGGTCGAGACCGAGCGGATAAAGCTCCACCGTATGATAATCCACCAAGCGCTGCCCGTCGGCTTCCACCTCCAACAAGGTGAGGAATGCGTTCAGCCCCGTACCAAAACCTACTTCCAAGACACGAAGGGAAGAGGCCGGATGCTCCCTGAGGCCAGCACCGATGAAGATATGGCGCGACTCCTGCACTGCGCCATTCACGGAATGATAGTGTTCGTCCATCTCCGGGATAAACAAGGTATGGCTGCCGTCGGCAGTAAACTGTAATTCTCGTTCCATAAGGATATACGTATTTATTTTCACCCCGCACCTGGTTACCCGCGAGGCATTCAGGATAAAACTGCGTTCGTTTACGGCTGCAAAGGTAAAATTAAACGGCAAGCATTTCATTATAATTCGTATCTTTGCGCCTAATTGAATTATTAATGACTTAATTATCGTATGGAAACAGTAGTAAGCGGCATCCGCCCCACAGGAAATCTGCACTTAGGAAATTACTTCGGTGCAGTCAAGAGTTTTCTGCAAATGCAGAATGAATACAATTGCTATTTCTTCATTGCGGACTGGCACTCGCTGACGACCCATCCGCATCCCGACAATATCCGTTCCAGCGTAAAGACCATTCTGGCTGAATACCTGGCCTGCGGCATAGACCCGGAGAAGGCTACCATCTACATCCAAAGCGATGTGCGCGAGGTGGTGGAACTCTATCTTTACCTCAATATGAACGCCTATCTGGGCGAACTAGAGCGCGTTACCTCCTTCAAAGACAAAGTACGCAAGCAGCCAGAAAACATCAACGCCGGTCTGCTAACCTATCCCACGCTGATGGCTTCGGACATTATCATCCATAAAGCCGTCAAAGTACCCGTTGGCAAAGATCAGGAGCAAAACATGGAAATGGCACGCAAGTTCGCTCGCCGCTTCAACACCATATACGGCGTGGAATACTTTCCCGAACCCGCCTCGTTCCACCTCTCCGAGAAGGCTGTGAAAGTACCCGGACTGGACGGTTCCGGCAAAATGGGAAAGAGCGAAGGAAACGCTATCTACTTAGTAGACGATGAGAAGACAATCCGCAAGAAGGTAATGAAAGCCGTGACCGACTCAGGCCCAACAACACCTAACAGCGAGAAACCGGAGTCCATTGCCAACCTATTCAGCATGATGGACATCGTTTCTACCCCCGACACCTACAGCTACTTCAACGACAAGTACAACAGTTGCGAGATCCGCTACGGAGACTTAAAGAAGCAGCTGGCCGAGGACATTAACCACTTCTGCGCCCCCATCCGCGAGCGCATCATCGACATCGCTGCCAATGAAGCCTACATGGAGCAAGTGGCCTGTCGCGGCGCCGAGAAAGCACGCGAAAGCGCAGGTAATACCTTGCGCGAGGTACGCGAGATTATCGGCTTCCGCCCCTAATTTCTATCTCTGCCACCTTCGAAAAACGGCTCGTCTGCTAAAAGAAACGGCTCGTCTGCTATTTTTTTTAGCAGACGAGCCGTTTTTTTTTGTTGCAGACCCAATTCTTCACGCGATGATTGCTGACTATTGCGACACTGTTCCGGAGAAAACAGGCTCGCCGGCAGCAAACTCCTGATCCTTATCAAATAAGGGCGAATAACAACCGGCAGGCAGATCGCGCAGGACGTAGTTGTTACATCGGCGAGCAGCAATCACCTTATCCGTTAGCGCAGTGTTGACAGCCGAAGCAGCCAAGTCGAGCAAGGCGCCCAAAGTACCCCCACCCGTTCCGGTACTCACGCTGGTGTCGATTGTCAGATCCCCTTTGCGAGTAAACAAGATCTCGTTTGAAGTTGTAGACTTCAGAATGTATTCGATATTGACAGTGATAGAATTACCAATGGTCGATTTACTCCATTTGTTGATAATCGTGAACAAGGCTGCGTCTGCACCAAACACCTGCTTGAAAGAGGTCAGATTGCTATTGATAAACATCTCGCTATCGTAGGCACTCTCGCTCTTGAGCATGTCCATTGCTAGGAACGGAGAGATTACATAGTATCCCTTTTCGCATAGTGGTTGGGCCATCGAAGTATAAAAGAACTCCTTTGCATCCACATTGACCGTCTTATTGATAGGCGGCATAATCAAGATAGAGGTAGGCTTGCTTTCATACATTTTCGGATAGTTTTTACCGAGTGTCAGGCCGGCCGGTGTCGAACAGGAAGAAACCAGCAATGCCAATAAAAAGAATAAACTAACTATACGTTTCATTGCTCGAACTTTTTAATGAGTTTGTCCATAAATATACTTGATTCGGGATAGATTTCCTTCTCTTTTTTAAGCATCGCTACCCCTTCATCCTTCTTTCCGTGCTGTATTAAGAAGTAACCGTATTCGGCATAAATACCGGGTGCAAGTGCTTTCCTTGATCCGTTCTGCTTCTTGATCATGGCTCCATAAGTTTTCATCAGCCGCTCGGTCGCTTCCGGCGTCTGCTTCTTATAATACTGATAGGAACTTTCCGTATAATCGTTCCAACTATACAATGGAGCTGTCTGTGTCGGTGTCGTTGTCATTGTCATCATTGAACAAGAGGTCAGCCCCCAGAGTATTAATCCCGCAAATAAAAGCTTCTTCATGGTAATATGATCTTTTTAGTTTCCTGAGTAGACAAAAAGACTTCGCGTTCCCAAACGACCTTGCCACCGGACGATACGGCAACACGACGCTTACCAGTAGCCACCGCGTAGGTATTACCCTTTACGGTATGCTTGCCCTCTTTAATGACCTTTGCGTCGAAAGTAGTCGTCCCGTCAATAGTAACCCTTACCGGAGCAGCGTACTTTTGAGTAGAAACAAAGTAAAGATAGGACTGATCGGACAACCCTTGGCTAACAGCCACATTACCCACCTTACAGCCCGTCAAAAACAAGCAGAAAGAGACGCTCAACAGCGCTGCGATTAATTTTGTTTTCATTGATTGACCTCCTCTATAAAATAGTCTTGAAATTTCTGATTATCTATATTTCCTTCCTTAAAGCCTACGATGGAATACTCCGTTTCAGGGGTGTCGCCACCTACGCTGAGTACTTCCACCCGACCAACCACCTTGCCGGGCAATTCAATATTGATCCCTGTTTGCGGGTTCTTTACCGTTTTTCCTTTCGACTTAACAGCAAACAGACTCCCGACATGGATACCTTGCGAAGCACCTCCGGAGATAATGGTAGCATCCGCATCGGAGGATAGAAAATAAGCCCTCCAAGGCTTGTTGGTGCATTTATTGATAACATTTTCCACCAGCTGTGAGATCGCGGCCGAAATAGCCTTGTCGCTCAATGTTGCATCGTAGTCGGCTTGTCCGCCTACCCCTAAAGTAGATTTTGTTTTCAGCTCAGCCTCTCCTTTAGCCTCATCTGAATAGATGATTAGTCCGGTAGACACATCCACAAGACGGATACTTACGGCCGCCTCTACTATTTGTGTTTTGGTAGTGGAGAAGACCCGTACGTCGCCCACATTCTTACGTCCAAATTCGGTAATAGAACCGATAATCAGATAATCGGCTCCGATCTTCTGGTAACCTCCGTCCGAGTTTCCAGCCTCTTCGATCAGTTTGGACAGATCATTGCGTTCCAACAACATAAACTTACCGGAAGCGGCCAGTTTGGCGGAGAGAATATCCAGCGCTTGCTTGCCCATCGGGTCGTTTTCTTTGTCGTAAAAAAGACCTTTGGCATACTGGGTTTCGTTCGTAAATCGTCCAATAGCCACCTTTCGTTTCAATCCTTTACTAGCATCCGGCAGTGTGGTAGCAGCAGGCTCAACCTCCACAACAGTACGTTGTGCATAAACATCGCTTACACACCATAAAAACAGGAGAACAATAACAATGTGTTTCATACGTTCTTTCATTTAATTGGTAATATTAGGTTACAAA
>JAVVRI010000119.1:0-9051 GCA_036654795.1 Tannerellaceae bacterium | reverse complement strand
ACGAAAAAAGGATCAGACAATCGCAACACATCACATATTTTTACTAACTTTGCTTTCAGATATTTATTATGACCAACTTATGATATTAAATAAAATTCATATTGAAAACTTCCGCTGCTTCCAGATATACAATTTGGAATTGGCTCCTTCTGTGACGGTTTTAATAGGAAAAAATGGAGCAGGCAAATCAACATTAATACACGCAATACACAAAGCTTTAAGTTTTGTATTCAAGAAAGATCAAGACCCCAAAGCGAACACTCTTAGCGCAGGAATTCCTGCACTAAAAGTAGAGCCTATACAGAAGAAAGATGCCTGGTTTAATTACGCCACCGGTTTTCCTGCGAATTATGTCAGCATACAAGCGGAAGGTCAATTTTTAGGACAAGACCTGACTTGGGAAATGTTGTCGAAAACTTCCACCGGCAATATGCAACCCACTACATACAAGGATGCCTTTAACCAATTCATGCATCAATATGAAGAGACAAACACACTGCCTGTATTAGCTTTCTATTCGGATTCATTTCCACACGTCAAGTCAAAAGAAACCGATACGTCAAAAATGCGGAAGTCTCGAAACTTTGGCTACTACCAGTGGAACGAAGAAACAGCATGTTCGTCCATCTGGATTAAACAATTTAAAACGACTTGGAAGCAATGGGATCGGTTAGATCGGAAAATAAAAGATAAGGAACTCCTTTCTGAGGGATTAGAGCTTCTGAAAAAACAACGAGCAGATGTTCTGAAAGAGAAAGATGCCATCACTGGCTGCTTAAAGACTTTTACAAAGGGAGATTCAACCATTGAAGTAACCGATTTGTTTTTGGATGTCTTTAATGAAGAGTTATGCACAGAAACAAGTAGTGGTCGCGACTATAGTTTTGAAAGACTACCAGCAGGCTACAAACGCTTGTTATATATTGTAATGGACATAGCCTACCGGTCGTTTATCCTAAATGGCAACATCAACTCACCCGGAGTCGTGATTATAGATGAAATAGATTTACACCTCCACCCGTCGCTGGAACAAGAGGTGCTTCAACGTCTTCAACGCACATTCCCCAAAATACAGTTTATTGTTTCTACCCATTCACCCTTAGTAATAGCCAATCTGCAAACAGCCGATGGCAAGAATTGCATTCTGCAAATGAAAGAAGGAGAGCAAGCCCCCCTTTTGCTTCCCGACATCTATGGAATCGATTACAATACAGGAGTAACAGACATCATGCTCACACCTGCCCAAAACAGCCAAGTAGAACTCTTGAAAGAATCAGTTATCCGCATGATGCACAGAGGAAAACCGGAAAAGGCGGATATATACAGAGATGATTTAAAAAAAATTGTTTCAAAGAGTCGTTATGCCGAACTGGAAAAGAAGATAGAGGAAGAATTAAGCATGGAATAAACATGGAATATATTGATAAACACAAAGAAATATATGCCAAGAGAGCACATCGAATGATTGATGATTACATCGCTTCTCAATGGAATTCCGATGTCAACAAATATATAAATATTGATTATCGCGACATCAAAAAGGAGCTGGCTACCATACTTACTGAAGAGCAAAAAGGATATTGCTGCTATTGCATGAGAACGCTGAAGGAAGGAGGACAGACTACCTTGGAACATGTGATACCGAAGGGATTAAAAGATCAAAAAGAATACGATAAATACATCGCAACGGGACTTTTTTGCGAAAACATGATGCAGTTTACATCCATAAAGAATATTTCAACCCCCATCTGCTGCCCCCCCTATCCGCATCATTTAGCTTATGAGAATTTAGTTGCATCTTGTAATGGAGAGTTGACCAATATACAAGGAGAAAGAGTTGTTATATTACCCCAATCATGCTGTAATAACAAAAGAGGAGAAGAGTACATTTATCCCTTTTTCTTTAGGAAAGACATTGCTTCTTTGCTTACTTACGAAGCCGATGGAAGCCTCTCGTATGAAGATGATTCTTGGGAAACCATGCTGGGTAAATCGGTGCTGAATCTATTGAATAAAACACTTCAAATGATTCGGAAAACATGGAATGTGATTGCGTCTGAATATTCTATTGCAGAAGTAGATCAAGCAAAAGAGGATAAAGAACTGCGTTCTGAAATATTAGCGAATAGAAATCTTACAAAAGAAGAGCGCCAAACGCTTTTGAATACTACATACTGGAATTTGTTGACGGAATATAGTTGGTTCTATCATTATTATAAAGAAAAGCAATCAAGGAAAATATCGTAGAAACAGCTTATGCTTAAACGTGTCAATCGTATCTACGTCACGCTTAATTCGTATCAGCCATGGTCGGATATTGAAGGTTTATGTGTAACTTTGTACCTGAAAAAATTAGGTAAACAATCGTATAATGGTCGGCATTCAATGAAAAGATTCTTATTTTGCCTCTTTCTTTTAACGCTTTTCTATCCAATAGACTTATTGGGACAACAAAACTCGTTCTTGCAATTTGCAGGAAAGCCTTATGCGTCCTACCATTATGCACTTCGCGACACGTTGCGCCAACGATATGAGTCGAATGACATCAAGGTGATACGTCTTACCGTGCAGCAAATGCAGGCGTTGCCGGATAAGTTCAAAGATCATCAGTGGCAATTGGAAGCCGCGTTTTTTGAGGCAAACTATATGCACGACTATCAGCAGGGCGACAGCGCACAGTTCGTTTCTCGAATGAAGCAGATAAGAGAAGAGAGCCGGAGTTGTGGAAACAAGGTGTTTGAAACGCGTGTGATGCGCAGGTTGTTCGATTTGGAAGCAAATCGGAATATTCCTCAAAGCTTGCTTTATGCCCGTGCGCTCGAACGCTTATTAGAACAGATCACAAGTCAGGAATTTCCCGATCTGGTTGACTATAAGTTTCAACTGGCCACGCTCTATTTGCAATATAATGATTGTGTGCGTGCCGAAAAATACTTTAAAATGGTAGTGGAGGCTCCGCTGGAGAATAGTAATCAGCGCATATTTGTTCATTCGCGAAACAATTTGGGTATCATTCAGCGCAATTACTACAAAGATCTGGACAAGTCTGACTATTGGTTCAATTCAATCCTGGATTTTAACCGACAGATAGGAATAAAAGAAGCTCCGTTATTATGGAATGCTATTGCGAAGGGTAATATCGGACAAAACAAACTGGCGCGCAATCAGTATAAAGAGGCACTGCCCCTAATGCTTCTATCGTTTGACGTGATGTATGATGCGCACGATTACAGTTATGCTTACGGAATGGCAACCAGCATCGCCACTTGTTATTGCGAAATGAATGATTATACCAATGCGCTAAAGTATATTCATTTCTCTGATTCCTGCTATAAAAGTATAGCTAAAGATCAAAAGGCTAGCCTTGAACGCCTATATGTTGCCTTCAGTAAGTATTATGTGGGGATAGGAGATTCCGAACGGGCTACCATCTATATGGACTCTGCCTTTCTGGCGCGCGACGCAAGCGAGAGGATTTACAGTTTGGACAAGATTCTTCGTACGGAACAGATGATGAACTCTTACGAATTGAAAGAAAAAACGGAGGAAAGCCAGTTCCATTTAAACCTTTTCAGGATGATCCTCATAGCTGCATCACTGCTTACGCTTGTGCTGATTTGTTCCATTATTCTCTATTTGAAAAAGAAAAAAGAATATAAAAGACTCGTTTTGCAAAGTCAGCAGTGGGCTATTGAAAACAGTCCTTATCACGTAGCGTTTGCAGCGGCCATTCCTCCTGTTTCTGACCAACCCAGTCGGGTAGATCTGCCAAAGGACAATACGGCTATTGGGCTTATCTTGGATTATATGGAAAGTTCCATGTGTTATAACAATCCAAACTTATCGCTCGATATTCTTGCCAAAGAATTAAGGATGAACCGCACCAGTTTATCGAATGCGATAAACAGTACAGACGATTCCTTTAATGTCTTTATCAACAAATATAGGATAAAGAGTGCTATCCGTATTCTCTCTACAGAAGCAGATCAATCCATCGAGAATCTTGCTATCCAAGTAGGGTTTAATAACAGAAAAAGTTTTTATAATGCCTTTAAAACGATTACGGGTCTTTCTCCTAGTCAGTTTAAAAACAATTTAAAACAAACCGTGGCCTGATCGCGGTTTTAACAGTGACTTCACAGGTGAAAAACCTGTGAAATGTACGATTTTTCCCACCTTTTTTTACGATTTTTCCCACCTTTCCCGCAATCACTTAGTAGATTTGCAGTAGATCGTCTGTTGATCTTTTTTTTGAGAAATGAAATAAAAACTATTTGCTATGAATTCGAATTTAAAACAATTGGCAAACTCTTATGCTGAGGAATATCGCAATGCGACGATCTGTCCAGCGCATTTGTTCAAAGCTTTGCTTCACAAAGACGTCGGATTGGTTCACTTCCTTGAGAAGGATTTAGATAAAGATTATTATTATTTGCAAGAATGGGCGGATATACAAATGCTGCTATTGCCAAAAGTAGTGCGTCCCGTTCATGACTTGAACTATTCGCCCGAAGCTCTGGCTGTTCTGGAGGAAGCCGATAACTACCAGTTGAAATTAAACGTAGCCGAATGTGAGCCTATCTGTGTGTTGCTGGCATTGGCTACTCCGGGGGTGGGCTTTACTTTCGAGCAATTGAAGACACTGCCGCTAAATGTCTCCGAAATCTGCACGAAAATAGGAGCTTCCCCAAGTATGGCCGATCCAAGTGCCAGCGAAGGAGCGCAAGGGGGCTATGCTGCGGTTGAGGGCAAAGATGAGATAGCAAAGTATTGTGTTGATAAAATCCGGGAGGCAAAGAGTACCAGCAATTCTCCGGTGATCGGTTTTGAGGGAGAGATCTCTACGATATATGAAATATTGGGACGGAAAGCAAAATCCAATTTGCTTATTATGGGAGAAGCGGGTGTGGGAAAAACCGCTCTCCTAAATGGGTTCGTTGCCAAACTTGTGAATGGGCATGTCCCGGCTTTTTTACAAAAGGCTTCCGTCTATGAGCTTGATTTGGCCGCTTTAGCCGCCGATTCTTCTTACAAGGGTGAAGTGGAAAACCGTTTTAAAAAGATCCTACAGCAGGTAAAGAATCAGGAAAATTGTATTCTGATCATTGAGTCGGTACACAAACTATTTGACAAACAAAGTAGCGTATACGGCAGTTCCAGCATCTTGAAGCAGGAATTAAGTAAGGGTAATCTGCTTTTGTTATGCACAGCTACGATCGACGGATACACGAAAAACATTGAAACAGATAAAGAGTTTGTCACGAAGCTCGATAAAATAACGGTTGAGGAGCCAAATGCGGATCTATGCTTGCGTATTTTGCAGGGAGCCATCTCTCCTTATGAAGCTTATCATGGGCTGACGGTATCCGAGGCTGTTATGGCAGATGCGATCCGGCTTGCCAAACGTTATCTGACGGAGAAATCGTTGCCCGATTCGGCTTTCGATCTTATCGACCGCACCATGTCGCTTGTCAAGACAATGAATGATATGTCGACTGGCGATTTATCATCGTTGAAAGAGAAACTTGATTCGATTGTTCTGGAAATGCAAGAGCAAGCTCAGGACGAAGTGGCTACGATGAAAAAATTGGATTGGTTGAATTATGAAATGATGAACAAGGTGAGCTGTATTTTGCTCGCTCAAATAGATACGGATACGGATTTCGCTAAAATTGCCACCGTGACCGAAAGGATAGACTTTTTGAAACAGACGTTAAACAGACTGGAAGAATTAAGCAAGGACAAACCGACCTCGCTGGACAGTGCGAATCTTTATGCTGTGGTGGCTAAAGAGACAGGAATACCGTTAGGCAAAGTGCAGTCGAAAGAACGCGACCGCTTGGCCAATGCCGAGTCTACACTAAAAAAGCGAGTGGTGGGTCAGGATCATGCCGTAAAGAAAGTATTAGATGCCGTCTTCGAATCTCGTTCAGGGCTCAACAAGAAGGGGCAGCCCATGGGGTCGTTCTTTTTCCTTGGACCTACCGGTACCGGTAAAACAGAATTATCAAAAGCGTTGGCATCCTTCCTTTTTGAAGATGAGTCTTCCCTGATTCGTTTTGACATGTCTGAGTTTAAAGAAGAACATTCAGTCGCGCTACTCTATGGAGCGCCTCCGGGATATGTTGGCTATGAAGAGGGTGGTCTGTTGGTCAACAAGATTCGGCAGAAGCCCTATTCGGTAGTCCTGTTTGATGAAATAGAAAAGGCGCATAAGTCTGTGTTCGACCTCTTTCTGCAAATTCTGGACGAAGGGAAATTGCATGATCGATTGGGGCGTGTGGGCGATTTTTCTAACGCTTTGATACTTTTCACCTCCAATATCGGGAGTCAGTTTATCGTGGATTCGTTTAACAAAGGCTATATCCCTGAAAATAATGATCTGATGAATATCATGCAACAATATTTCCGTCCGGAGTTTTTGGGCAGGCTCACTGAGATCGTACCCTTCTCACCTATTACGGAAGATACGGTTACACGCATATTCGACATTCATTTGAAAGGATTATTGAAGTTGTTGGACGAACAGAACATGAGGCTGTCAATCAGTGATGAGGTGAAACACGACATAGCAATGAGAGGCTTTAATCCGCAATATGGTGCACGCCCTATTATCGGTATTATTCGCAAAGAACTCCGTAACCCACTCTCTAAACTAATTATTTCCGGAAAGATCAAGCCGGGTGATACCGTAGATATTCACCTCGAAAATGGTCAATTACAATTTGTAGCATTATAAAAGCACTAAAAATATTATTCAAATAAAAACAGTACAGCTATGGCAATGAAAGAAAACTTTATATCAATGGCACCTGATGAAGAATCTAATGCAAAGGTCTCTCCCATTGACAATAACAAAACGCTCATGATCGACCAATATAGTTCGGATGCGGAACCTGGCAATCCTGAACTTGTTGATGATTTGCAGAACATCAATGATGTATTCGCCCATTTCAAACCAAAAGTAGAGGTGGATTTCACAGATGCGGAAGGTAGCCAGGTAACCGAGGTTCTTCATTTTAATGAGCTTCGCGATTTTGAGGCACAGAATGGAAAAGGACGATTGGTTCAAAACAGTGAGTTTCTTTCAGGCATAAAAGATGAAATTGACACGAATGTAAAAATACGTAAAAGCATAGAGCAAAATCGTAAACTACGTGATATCCTAAAAGATTCTTCTTCAAAAGAAGAACTGAAACAGATGCTTGAAAGCATGCTTGCAGAATTGGAAAATAATAAATAACCATAAAAGACTACTTAAATATGGCAGAGACAGAAATGCAGAAGAGTGAAGCTTCTGTACAAGTGGCTACAGAACAAGTCAAACAGGCTTCAGAACATGATATAACAAAGTTGCTATCATCATTTGGTGGCTTCAATGCGGTTCGCGGTTTTTTACCGGATGCTGACAACTTGAATCCGGCTCATAAAGCAGCACGAGCTGTGTTCTTGAACGACAAACGTTTCAAGGATAAGCGTGAGATGCTGGTTAACGACATCAAGGGATGGCTTCAATTGCTTGATGAGAACGATGGTACAGTCTCCGAACTTGTGCAAGCCTGTAAGGATAAAGAAGAAAAATACACGAAAGTATTAAAACAAGGTATTACGGATGCTCTTTATGTAACGTCCAAAATGGAGTGTTCATACCGTGTGCTCGACTCCTTCTTTAAAACGGCTAATACGGATAAAGTTAAGAATTTACGTCTTATTAATGTATACAAAGACGATATAGCCGATCCTGACTCCGGCTTTTCGAATGAAGTGGAAGATCTGTTGCGTAATGGGTTCGACCGCTTAAGCCTGAAGGAGTGTTATAGTCTGCTGGTCGTTCCTGGCAACGTGTTTCAAGACAAACCGACATTGCTGAAGTGGGCTAAACTCGCTTTTAAATATAAAGTGATGCTTATCACAGACCATGCTGATGAATTTTCTTTTGATGATCTGTTCGCGAATACTGAAAACTATCGTGATAGCGATATCGAATTGCAAAACATTATTATGACAGCCAATTGGATTGTGGGACGCGAATCGGAGAAAATGTCTGAGGATGAAAAAGACAGTCCGGCATTCTTTATTAGTCCATCCGGAGCCTTGGCGGGTAAACTCTACGATGAGAGTGCCAATATGGCTCAAGGGGCTGGAGGAAAGAAATATGGTACGTTGGATGGTGTTAAGGGCGTCAAGTTAGACCTTTTGAAATCTGAAATCGCATCACTGATGGATAATCAGGTTATCCCTATGGTCTATTCGGAGGGGCGCGTGATGGCATTCAACAATACTACGCTCTATAATGGCGACAATGTGGCGATGAAGGAATATCCAATTGTACGCGTATTCGATTGGGTTAAGAAAGTATTAATGAATTATGTGCATGAGGTAGCGCTTGAAAATTGGGATCCATACAATTCACCTAAAAACTTGAAATCAAAAATTCAATTCTTTTTAAATGATTACAAAGGATATGGAAATCTTTTTCAAAATTATGAGATAAAGGAACCTACTCAAGATCCTATTACAAAACGTATTACCTGCGACATAAGTCTTACTCCTTTTTATTCGGCTAAAAACTTCATAATTAAGGTATCTGCAGATAAACGCGATAAAGATGCACAGATAGAATGAATTTCTCATGTATATTTAACATATTCACAAACTTTAAAAAAACAGCTATGGCAAAAACTCCAGTTAAAATCGAGATTGACGGTTACAAAGAACGTGAGGTCATTATGGTTACCTACGAGTTCGATCAAGCGACCGATGTTGAAGGACAAATGTCCGGAATTCCTAGAGGAGGGCAGATTACCGTTCGCGTTAAAGCCCTTAATGATGGTACACCCGACCTCTTGGCTTGGATGATTGAAAGAAATCTTCCGAAGAATGGGACGATTACTTTTCTTGAAACAAAGACCGGAAAAAATATGAAGACCATCAAATTCACCAATGGTTATTGTGTGAAATTTGATGAGAAATGGGAAGACAAACATGGGCACTACGAGGAAATTATCATCACGTGTCAAAAAATTGAGTTCGGATCGGTTACTTACGAAA
>JAVVRI010000118.1:0-9182 GCA_036654795.1 Tannerellaceae bacterium | reverse complement strand
ATTAATATCTCGAAATCAGGAACGACTACTGAGCCCGCGCTTGCCTTCCGCATGCTCAAGAAGCAGCTGGAAGATGCTGTTGGTAAAGAGGAAGCCAAACACCGCATTGTGGCCATCACGGATGCAAAGAAAGGTGCGTTGCGCAAACTGGCTGATCAGGAAGGATACAAGACCTTTATCATCCCTGACAACGTGGGCGGACGTTTCTCGGTACTGACGCCGGTGGGCTTGTTGCCTATTGCCGTTGCCGGCATTAGCATTCGCGACCTTGTGGCCGGTGCTGTGTCGATGGAGAAGGCTACTGCTGCCGATGTTCCTTTTGCCAACAACTTGTCTGCCATTTATGCAGCTACGCGCAACGAATTATATAAGAGTGGTAAGAAGGTAGAGATACTAGCCAACTTCCATCCGAAACTTCATTACATCGGCGAATGGTGGAAACAACTTTACGGCGAAAGTGAAGGTAAGGAGAACAAGGGTATATTTAATGCTTCTGTTGATTTTACGACCGACCTGCACTCCATGGGACAATGGATTCAGGAGGGCGAACGTACCATCTTTGAAACGGTTATCTCCGTGGAGCAACCGGTACATATGCTTCACGTACCGTCTGACAGTGCTGACTTGGACGGCCTGAACTTCTTGGCCGGTAAACGCGTGGACGAGGTGAACAAAATG
Source organism: Tannerellaceae bacterium (assembly GCA_036654795.1). Classification (GTDB taxonomy): domain Bacteria; phylum Bacteroidota; class Bacteroidia; order Bacteroidales; family Tannerellaceae; genus JAVVRI01. Next base: position 8,504 of record JAVVRI010000118.1, on the reverse strand, counting down.
GCCGAACTAGGCACCCAATTGGCTCACATCGACGGTGGTGTGCCTAATATCAAGATCACCCTTCCCGAGGTGAACGCTTACTACATCGGCCAGTTGTTCTACTTCTTCGAAAAGGGTTGTGGCATCAGTGGTTATATGCTGGGCGTTAACCCCTTTAACCAACCGGGCGTAGAGGCATACAAGAAGAATATGTTTGCGCTGCTCAACAAGCCGGGCTTCGAAAAAGAATCAGAAGCAATCAAGGCTCGTTTGTAACAAACTGACCTATATAGCTAAAAAAGAATGGCACGCAGGAAACATCCTGCGTGCCATTCTTTTTTTAGTTCTCGCTTCCGTATTACATGCGGTAGCGGAGGCCAATCATTGCTGTACCCATGTGGCCGAAACCAACTTCTACGAAACCGGCAATCGTGCGACCTATCTCAATACCGATAGGAGACACTTGGTACATAAAGAAAGGGGTTATTTCCGTATTGCGGATGTAGGGGTCTTCTTTCTCTGTGATCTTGCTTTCGTCGAAGTAATTGGCTTCGGCGGTAGCAATGGTTATGCCGATGTTTATGCGCGAATAGAGCGTAATGTAGTCGTAGTTATACCAGTTTACTTTCACGGATGGCATGATGGAGTGAAAGGAGTTGCTTAGGTTTCCAATAGAGTTCGTTTTGTCCATGATGTATTTGTCGCTGTTCGTGTATGAGTAGATCACACCAAAGCCGACCATTTCGTCCGGATAAAAGAGGTAGCTCACGTTGAACGAGCCAAACTTCCCTTTGTCATCGTAAAAGTTGACGGATTTGTTGCTGAAGTGATTCTCATAATAATTCAGCAAGTCGAACACCGGCAACGCACCGTAGCTGAGGGAAATCTCGTGCTGTAACTCCGTCCAGTCGGCAGCTTTGCTTTTAAAGCCGGAGGAGAGTAATAATACGGCAAGTAGTAGTACAATTTTTTTCATATCATTTGTTTGTATTAGTAAACAAAATAGTGGCCATACATGAGGCTTGAATACTGCAAAGATAACACAATTCTGATATATAGGTTTGAATGCCCGCCTTATTTATTGTAACTTTGCCCTTATTCTTAAAAGCAATTAGATGATTCAAACAGCAATTTTACGTTACCTGCATAAGCATAACGAGACGACACTTTCGCCCAAAGCCGTATTATTTGACATGGATGGCGTACTTTACGATTCGATGCGTTTTCATGCGCGTGCTTGGTCAGAGACGGCTACGCGCCATCGTTTGCTTTCTACTCCGGAAGACTTTTACCTGTTGGAAGGACGTACGGGCAACAGCACGATCGATTTGCTTTATCAGCGCACCTTTGGGCGTGCCGCTACGGAGGAAGAGAAAGAGTGTGTTTACAAGGAAAAGGCTACCCTCTTTAATCAATATAACGACGGTGAGCCAATGACAGGTGCTGCCGAAGTGTTGCAGCAAGTGCGTTCATTCGGACTGGAAACGCTAGTCGTTACCGGTTCCGGCCAAACGAGTTTGATTGATAAGCTGAACCGTTCCTTTCCTGATTGTTTCGAGCGGGCAAAGATGGTGACGGCTTTCGAGGTGCATTACGGGAAACCTCATCCGGAGCCTTACTTGATGGGGCTTGAAAAGGCGGGTGTACAGGCTAACGAGGCTTTTGTGGTGGAGAATGCTCCGCTGGGTGTGGAGGCTGCTGTGGCTGCGGGTATCTTTACGATAGCGGTGAATACCGGTCCTTTGGCTGACGAGGCATTGACTGATGCCGGTGCAAACTTGCTTTATCCCGATATGCTGAGCCTTGCTAACGATTGGGCGGCCATTATGCAGGCTTGCCGGTCGGCACATGACCGGATCTGATCATGTGCAGGCCGTTTCAAGACCACAATATTATTTGACGTATTCTGCCTTATTCAGGTAGTCGTAGCTCTGTTGTACACTGGCAACGGGGTCGTTGTTTGTGTATCTCTCTACCTCAACGTACCAGTCCTTTACGTTGTTAGCATACATTTGGTCGAAGATAGGCTTGAAGTCGATCTTTTTGCTGCCACCAATCTCTGTTTCGTCCTTGATGTGGATTACTTTGAACTGGTCTGGGCGGCTCTTCATGTAGGCAACGGGGTCGCCGCCACCTTGAGTAACCCAATAAACATCCATTTCAAAGAAGACGTGGTTCTTGCTGACATTGTTTAGCAGGTAGTCGAAGATCAACTGGTCTTCTATTTTGCGAAATTCGAAGTCGTGGTTGTGGTAGCCGAAGCTGATGCTGGCAGCAGCTGTTTTATAACCAACGGTGTTGAAGTAGTCGCAATACATTTTCAGATCATCCAGTGTGGTCTGCTCGTTTACCGGCATCCATGGTTGTATCATGTATTTAACGCCCAGTTCGTTGTGTGCCTCAATGGCCTGATCCCACCAGCCCATGACTTCGGCTTCTTTTTCTTTTGTGAAGGCCTGCCCAAGGTGGGCGCTGGTACACTTCATGCCTAGGTCGTTTACTATCTTCTTAAACTCGGCAGGAGCCAGTCCGTATATCTTGCCGTTGTCGTAGCTAGCTGTTTCTAGGTTTGTGTAGCCCATCTTTGAAACTGTTTCCAACACAACTTGGATACCCGATTCTTTTACGAGGTCACGCAAAGAGTACAATTGAAGTCCAATGTTTTTCGCCGGTTCTGCGGCTGCTGCCTTCCCGGCACATGAAGAGATTAGCTGGGGCATTACTAAACCCCCGGCAAGCACAAGAGAGGCTTGCTTTAAAAAGTTTCGTCTGTTTTGCATAGTACTAATAATTAAGTTTGCTTGAGAATATTTACAAAAGTAAGACTATATTTTGAGCTTAATGCTATTCTTGCACTAAAATAAGTAGGCAACCCGCATGAAATAGGATAGGTATCCCTATAAAAATGGCTAACGAGCCCAAAAATATCGCTCGTCAGCCATTTCTTTTCGTTCGTTAGCCAAAAAATATCGCTCGTTAGTCCGGATCAGAAGTCCACAATCAGACGGGCGTTGAGCTGCCTGCCGGTCATGTAATTGGGGACGGCGCGTTGCGCGTTGTAAACATCCGTGATCCAGTAATAGGAGTTAACGTTTTTGATGTCCAATATATTGAATACATCAATGCCCAGCCATATGTTTTTCAGGTGGCGGAACACGCCGCGATCCATAATGGCATCCGTCCCTCCGGCCAGTTGATAGGAGACGCCGAGGTCTACGCGCTTGTAGGCAGGCGTGCGGTTATAACCATCTTCGTATCCTTTACGGGGAGCGGTGACGGGTAGGCCGCCGGAAATGACCCCTTTCAGGTTGAGCTTGATGCGTTTGTATCCTGGAAAGTAATCTTGGAAGAAGAGCGACACGTTGTATCCTTGACTGTTTGGCATGGGTACGGTTGTTGTTTCGCGAATGGTCTGCTCGGCTTTCATAAGCGAGAAGCTGATCCAGGAGTCAGTACCCGGCACGAATTCGCCGAAGAACTTGACGTCTAGCCCCATGGCGTGTCCTTTGGCACAGTTCTCGCCATAATAGCGGATCTTTACGTTGTCGATGGTGTAGGGGATCAGGTTGTCCAACTTCTTGTAATACATTTCGGCTGTCACCTTAAAGTTTCGATCGACCGCACGAAAGGTATAGTCGCCCCCAAGAATAAAGTGGATGGAGCGTTGCGACTTTAATGTATTGTTGAGCGCCGTGATGTCGTTGCCGTGTGCATCCTTTACCACCGTACGCAGCTCTTTATAGAATGGCGATTGGTAATAGACGCCCGAAGCCAGACGGAGCGTCAGGTTCTGGTCGAAGGTGGGACTGAAGCCCAGCGATGCGCGTGGGCTGAAAATAAATTCTTTATTGAACGACCAATAACTGCCTCGTAAGCCTCCGATAAGCGTAAACAGTCCTTGCCGTGTACGAAACTTGAAGGCGTCTTGTACGTAGCCCGAAATACGTGTACTAGTGATTTTGTTGTCTGAGAAGAGGCTAGCTATCAGGTCTACCGTATTGTCCAACTGCGGTAGGGAGTAGCCGGCGGAATCCCTCTTTTCCCATTCGCTGATCTTATCTTTTACCCGCTCCATCTGCACTGTTGCGCCCCACTTCAGTGTGTTGTTTTTTAGTCGTGAAACCCCATAGTGACCTAGGTTCATAACGGTGGAGTTTAGGCGGTTTCGCGCATGTTCGTGATAGTTTCCTACGGCGCGGGTGGCGTCGTTCTCCGGTTCGGTTCCGGCCTCGTTTATCCAGTATTGGCCGGAGATGTCGTAGCTCTCTTCCTCGCGGCTGCTAAAGGCGGAGGCTTGTAGGCCTAGCTCGGTCTTTTCGTTGGGAGTATGCTTGATGGTCAAAGCACCGAAGAGGGTTTGAAATTTATCGCGTTCCTTTCCGTTGAAGTCTATAAATAGATTCTGGGCGTTTTCCGCCGTACCGAACGTTGTTTCCCGGCTGTGGGGAGTGAATTTGTAGTTGTTTGTAGCCAGGTTACCAAGGAAGTTGACTTCCCACTTTGGTGTAAACTGGTAGGTGATGTAGCTTTGTAGGTCAATGAAGTTCGGATCGTATTCGGCGTTGGTATCCATTGTCTTTAGCAGTGCCCTCCCGGTCTTGTATCGCATACCGGTTACCTGCGTGAATTTTCCCACTGAGCTGCCTACATACGCATTGGCACCCAGCAGACTGGCGGAGGCGGAGCCTTCGAAGAGGGTGGGCTTCTTATACGTAATGTCCAACACAGAGCTCATCTTGTCGCCGTAACGCGCCTCGAAGCCGCCCGCTGCAAAGTTGACAGACTCCGTCAAGTCAGGGTTGATGAAACTGAGTCCCTCTTGTTGTCCGGAACGGATTAGTAGGGGGCGGAATACTTCAATCCCGTTTACATAAACAATGTTTTCATCGTAACTACCCCCGCGCACGGAGTATTGGGAGCTTAGTTCGTTGTTCGAAGAAACACCGGCAAAGGTGACAACCAAGCTCTCAATGCTACCTCCGGCAGGGTCGGGGAGGAGCTTGACGCGGCTGGCGTCCAACGTTTCAAGCGTAGTGTTTTGTTTGCGCATGGCGGTAATGGAGACTTCGCCTAATTCGAGCGAGGTGTAATTCATCTGGACGTTCAGCCGCATATCCTTACTGGCATCGGGAATGATGCGTTCCGCCTTGTTGTATCCGAGGCAGGAATAGATGAGGGCAACCGAATCGCCTGCCGACACCGAGAGGGAGTAAAAACCCTTCTCGTTAGACATGGCTCCGTTCAATGTGTTCTTTACACGGATATTCACCAATTCCAGCGGGCTACCGTCCGCATCGCGTATGTATCCTGTAATTTTAATCCTTCCCTGGCCGAAAGCACTTACGGAAATCAATATAAATAGCAGTGCAGCTATCGCACGAATCTTCATAATCTATCTTCTTATAGAGTTACTAACGTGAAAAAACAGGGATGCGTATATAACCGGAGCAAAAAATTATACATATCTTTGTCCGATATGAACAGATAATATTGAAATAAACAACTGAAATGAATCATTTTGCAACACTTATAAAGCAACGGCGCAGTACTCGTAAGTTCACGAATCAATTACTGAGCCCCGAATTAGTAGAGCAGCTTTTGCGCGCTGCCCTGATGGCGCCCTCATCGAAACGTAGTAATCCTTGGCAATTTATAGTTGTAGAGGACAAGGAGATGCTAGGAAAGTTGGCGGGATGTAAAAAGAACGGAGCTTCGTTTCTGGCGGAATGTGCGCTGGCTGTAGTGGTGCTGGGAAATGGAATGGAGAGTGATGTATGGATAGAAGACACCTCGATTGCCTCTATATACATGCAGTTGCAGGCGGAAGATCTTGGCTTAGGCAGTTGCTGGTGTCAGGTTAGAAACCGGCAGACGGAGTTGGACGAAGATTCGAATGAGTACGTCCGCCGTTTGCTAACTATTCCTTATCAACTGGATGTCCTTTCTATCATTGGCTTTGGTTATAAGGATCAGACGCGTAAACCTTTTGATGAGGACAACTTGCAATGGGAGAAGATCCATCTGGGAACCTTTACCTTGCCGGAGGTGGACGCAATAGACGAACAAGTGTGATGAAAGTCGTACTAATTGGCGCCGGAAATGTTGCCACCCGCCTATCGCTACGCATGCAACAGGTGGGTATGGAGGTTGTGCAAGTCTATAGCCATACGGCTAGTAGCGCCGAATTGTTGTCCGGTCGGTTGAATTGTGCCTGGACAACGGAGCTGGCAGAACTGACCTCGGAGGCTGATCTTTATCTCATTTCCGTAAAGGACGCTGTCCTGGCAGAGGTTATTGGGCAACTGAAACCGAACCGTGCGCTATGGGTACATACAGCTGGTAGCATGCCGATGGACCTATTCGAAGGACAGATGGAGCGTTACGGTGTGCTCTATCCCCTCCAAACCTTTAGCAAGGAGCGGGCGGTACGCATGGAGGGAATCCCCTTCTTTGTAGAAGCCCATACGCCGGAGGATGTCGCAGTGCTTTGCCAAGTGGCGGAGGCGCTTTCGGGAAATGTGCAACTTCTTTCGTCCGAAAAGCGACGGACGTTGCATCTGGCAGCCGTGTTTGCCTGCAATTTCACCAACCATATGTATGCTTTGGCTGGTAAGTTGCTGGCTGAAGAGGGCATTCCGGCCGACAGTCTGTTGCCATTGATTGATGAAACGGCGGCAAAGATACATCAACTCTCACCTGCCGAGGCGCAGACCGGTCCGGCAATTCGTTACGATAAAAATGTAATTAACAAACAATTGGCTATGCTAACCGATCCGGATATGAAGTCCGTCTATCAGCTGCTTAGCCAAAGCATACATAAGGAAGCAACCCAAAATGAGTAGTATCAATTATGATTTGAAGAAGATAAAAGCGTTTGTGTTTGATGTGGATGGCGTGCTGTCGTGTGACGTAGTATCGCTTCATCCCAATGGAGACCCGATGCGTACAGTGAATATCAAAGATGGCTACGCTTTGCAGTTGGCTGTTAAGAAGGGCTATCAGGTGGGTATTATCACCGGAGGATATACTGAAGCGGTGCAGATCCGCTTTTCGCGTCTTGGCATCCAGCATATCTATATGCGTAGTGCCGTTAAGATGAGCGACTATACGGACTTTCTGCGGAGAACCGGTTTGCAGCCTGAAGAGGTGCTCTACGCGGGAGACGACATACCCGACTATGAAGTAATGAAGCAGGTAGGTCTGCCTGTTGCTCCGGCTGATGCCGCTCCGGAGATTAAGCAGATAGCCCGATACATCTCGCTTTATAATGGGGGAGAAGGGGTAGCGCGCGATGTGATAGAACAAACGATGAAGGCGCAAGGTCATTGGATGAATGAAGAGGCCTTTGGCTGGTAATTTAGAAGAAGAATACACTACGGAAGAATAACAATACACTAAAGATTACAACTATGATAAATTATAAAATCATATTAGCCTCCGCCTCTCCTCGTCGCAAGGAATTATTGAGAGGATTAGATATAGATTTTGAAGTGAGACTGAAACCTAGTTTGGAAGAATCCTATCCCGACACATTGCAATCAGATGAAATTCCTGTTTATCTGGCGGAGAAGAAAGCAGATGCCTATCGGGCTGATCTGGCAGCCGACGAATTGTTGATCACTGCCGATACGATTGTTTGGACTTTCGAAAGGGTCTTGGGCAAACCGACTACGCGTGAGGAGGCGCTTGCGATGCTTCGCCTCTTGTCCGGTCATGCGCATGAGGTCATTACTGGGGTTTGTCTGGTTAGCCGTGAGAAGACACTATCCTTTAGTGTAGCCTCTGCAGTTGCTTTTGCCGAACTTTCAGAGGAGGATATCTCCTATTATGTAGACAAATACCGCCCATACGACAAAGCCGGCGCTTACGGTATCCAGGAATGGATCGGTTACGTCGGCGTTGAAGCAATTAATGGCTCTTTTTATAACGTCATGGGGCTGCCCGTACAACGGTTGTATCAGGAGCTCAAAAAGTTTTAGGCAGTAAGACGGATTTTGTTTGTTTCCCTAGTATAACTCTTTGGATTTACGGGTTTTCCAGTACAGAGAGCGATTGTCTGTTGGGGAGGTAACGGGTCATTCCTTTCGAATAAGCTACTTGGTGCTTGCCCTCATGGTCGGCATAGATGATGAAATATTCTATCTCCGGTATGCTTTCAGCCAGACGTTTGGCGCTGTCTGTTCCTAATGCCATAAAGGTGGTGGCGTAGGCATCGGCCGTCATACAGTCGTTTGCAACGATGGTGGCGCTTAGGATGCTTTGTCCTGCGGGGTAACCGGTGCGAGGATCGATGGTGTGTGCATACTTCTTACCATCTTTTATGTAAAAGTTGCGGTAATCGCCTGAGGTAGCTATGCCGCCTTTTTTGCAGAGTTGCACTACCTCTTCAATCCCTTTTTGCGTGCCGCTTGTGTCGTCTTCCGGCTTGTTGATGCCTACGCGCCAGCAGTCTCCGTTTTGGTTGACGCCGCTCATGGCTACTTCGCCGCCAATTTCGACCATATAGTTTGTGATGCCCTGCCGTT
>JAVVRI010000117.1:0-9537 GCA_036654795.1 Tannerellaceae bacterium | reverse complement strand
CGTTACGATGTTATGTCTGTGAAAGGAGATTCGGATATTTCTATTTTAAGGTCACAAAAGAGACAACAATGGGTATTATAACTAATTTTAAGCATTTACTATTGAATAATCCCATCATTTAATCTTAGCTTTGTCCATCACAAGCATACGTAATCAACTAATTGAAAATAGTTTACAATAAGATAAGACGTAATTAATACAATATCTAATAATCAATAACATGAGAATGAAACACCTGGCTCTTGCCGCAATTGCTCTACTGCTGACTGCTTCATGCAGCAACAAACAACAAGAATATCCATTTCGCAATCCGGACTTGCCCATCAATGAGCGCATAGACGACTTATTGTCTCGACTTACTCCCGAAGAGAAAATAGGGCAAATGATGAATCAAACTCCCGCTATCGAGCGGTTAGGCATACCGCCATACGATTGGTGGAACGAAGCCCTCCACGGTGTAGCTCGTGCCGGACAAGCTACTGTTTTCCCGCAAGCCATAGGCCTTGCTGCTACTTTCGACGACGAGTCCCTGCTGGAAACCTTTACGATGGTAAGCGACGAAGCTCGCGCTAAATACAATCAATATCAAAAAGATAAAGAATACGACCGCTACAAAGGACTTACCTTCTGGACGCCCAACATCAACATATTCCGCGATCCGCGTTGGGGACGAGGTATGGAAACATACGGAGAAGATCCTTACCTGACCGAGCGCATGGGGCTGGCGGTTGTGAAAGGTCTGCAAGGCGACGATCCTACCTATTACAAGACGCATGCGTGCGCCAAACATTACGCCATACACAGTGGTCCGGAGTGGAACAGGCATGAGTTCGATGTATCTGTGTCGCCACGCGATTTGTGGCTAACCTACTTGCCCGCCTTCGAGGCTCTGGTTAAAGAGGGAAAAGTACAAGAAGTTATGTGTGCTTACAACCGATTTGACGGCAAGCCGTGTTGCAATAGCGACAAATTGCTAGTAGACATCCTACGCAATAGCTGGGGATATGAGAATATAATCCTCACCGACTGTGGTGCTATCGACGATTTCTGGAGAAAAGACAAAAACACACCACGCCACGAAACACATACGGATGCCGAAAGCGCCTCCGTGGATGCCGTGTTGAGCGGTACCGATCTGGAATGTGGTGATGCCTATCAATCCTTGGTTGAGGCAATGAAAAGTGGAAAGATCACAGAAGAAGAGATCAACGTCTCCTTACGTCGTGTGCTGAAAGGCCGCTTCGAACTGGGCATGTTCGATTCGGAGGAACGCGTCCCTTACTCGAAAATTCCTCATAGCGTAGTAGAAAGTCCCAAGCACGTTGCCCAAGCATTGGAGATGGCACGCAAGAGCATAGTGCTGCTCAAGAATAAAAACAACACGCTTCCACTTAGCAAATCATTAAAGAAAATAGCCATCGTAGGGCCAAATGCCAACGACTCCACCATGCAGTGGGCAAACTACAACGGCTTTCCAAGCCACACCGTAACCCTATTGGAAGGTATCCGCCGCAAAATGCCAAATGCGGAAGTCATCTATGAACTAGGTTGTAACCATACAGACCACTTCGTAATGAAAGATCTGGGTAATACCATCACCTCCCCTGGCGGTGCCGGCTTCAGCTCAGAATTCTTCAACAACTGCGACTTTAACGGCGAACCGGTCTACAAGGGGCAAACGCAGGAGCTTCACTACACAACGGGGGGCAACACACAATTTGCACCTAACGTCAACTTGGCAAACTTCTCGGCTCGCTTCAAAGGCAACTTCATGGCTCCTACCACCGATTCCATTGAAATAAATCTCTCCGGAAACGATGCCTTCCGCCTTTATGTGGACGACAAGAAGGTGGCCGAAGTATGGGAAAACGAATATGGAGCAGGACGCAAATACATGCTGTACGCCAAACAAGGCAAAAGCTACCCGATCACCATCGAATACATGCAGCGTACGGGTAGTGCAGACCTCAACTTCTCCATCGGTGTCCGGACGCCGGTAGACTATGCCGCCACAGCGGCTAAGGTTAAGGATGCCGATGTTATTATCTACGTAGGCGGTATCTCCCCCCGCCTCGAAGGAGAAGAGATGCCGGTAGATGCAGACGGTTTCCGCAAAGGCGACCGTACAAACATCGAACTGCCCACCGTGCAAAAAGAGATGGTCAAAGCACTCAAAGCAACCGGCAAACCGCTCGTTTACGTAGTCTGCACCGGCAGTGCGCTCGCATTGAACTGGGAAGAGGCAAACACAGATGCCATGCTGAATGCTTGGTATGGTGGTCAGGAGGGTGGAACGGCTATTGCTGATGTTCTTTTTGGTGATTACAACCCCGCCGGACGCCTGCCTATCACCTTCTATAAATCCATTACGCAACTACCCGACTACGAAGACTATTCAATGAAAGGACGCACTTATCGATATATGACTGAGGAGCCCCTCTATCCCTTCGGTTATGGCCTAAGCTACACCACCTTTGCCTATAAGAACGCCAAGTTATCGGCAAATAAGATTGCGAAAGACCAGTCCGTCACCCTCACCTTCGACCTCGCTAACACCGGAGCAATGGATGGCGACGAAGTAGCCCAACTCTACATACAAAACCCGAACGATCCGGCAGGTCCGATCAAAGCCCTCAAAGCCTTTAAACGCCTGCACCTGAAAGCCGGAGCTACAGAAGCAGTCAGCATCCGCCTCGAGCCAAAAGCTTTCCAGTCCTTCAACGACCAAACGCAAAGCCTAGAAGTACGTCCCGGCAAGTATCAACTGCTTTACGGTGGCTCCTCAGCCAACAAGTCGTTGCAAAAGATTGAGCTAACTATCGAATAGAGAAAAGAACAAGGATCATAAGCCACCGCTTGCCATTCAACGGTTCAAGCAAATAAAAAGGGCTGTCATACCAAAAGTACGACAGCCCTTTTTATTTTGCTTATCTATGCGTTCATCCTATTCAAGAGCAAATGCACTCTTACGGTGAATCCACTGGCCACGTGTAAAGTCAGGGAAGTCAACCAAAGCACCACCACGAGCAATAGACATCTCAGACAAACCGGAAATAGCACTCCATGCGGCTGCGTCATAGCAATCCATAGGAGCCGGTTTCTTGTTTTTAATTGCGTCCAGCAGGTCGTACATCATGATAAAGTCCATACCACCATGACCGGCTTGAGCAGCTTGAGCTTCCAATGAGCTCCACAGCTTGTGGTCATACTTCTTGAACCATTCTTCTGAATCGTCCCAACGGTGAGGTTTGGATTTGCCTTGTACATACACATGGTCGCCATCATTCATCCAAAGACCTTCGGTACCCTGTACACGGAAGCCTAAAGAATAAGGACGAGGAGAGTTCGTGTCGTGTGTAACGATTACTGTCTGACCATTCGCACATTTAATCATGGAAGTTACAATGTCACCACAATTAAAACGAACATTTGCCAACGGATGGTTAGCACCACCATTATCCACAATATACTTATGCAGACCGCGAGATTGGGTAGCCATTGAGCTAAGAGACAAGAAGCGGTTGCCACGGTTAATGTCCAAACAATTAGCGATCGGCCCTATGCCGTGAGTCGGATAAATATCACCATTACGAGTAACAGAGTGGTTCGTACGCCATTGAGCTTCTGCAAAGGCTGTCGGCCCCATGCGCAGTTCCCCTCCGGGTACATAATTATAATGTTCTCCATCATTAAACTTCACTTCGCGCAAGTCGTGCTCATATCCACATTCGCCATGCAGTATTTCGCCAAACATACCGGCGCGTACCATCTTCAGGGCTGCCATGCAGTCGCGACGATAGCAAACATTCTCCATAATGTTCAGGTGGCTACCTGTTGCTTCGGATACGTTTACCAGATCCCAGCATTCCTCAACCGTGTTAGCGGCAGATACTTCTACGCCTACATAAGGCACACCGGCTTTCATGGCAGCTACCGACATCGGTACGTGCCATTCCCATGGGCTGGCAATGATTACGCAATCGAACTCTTCATTATTCAGCATGCTTTCGAATTCGCGTTCGCCACCTTTATATACTTTAGGAGGAGTTACGTTGAATTTAGCAATATGCTTCAGTGTCTTGTCAATCGGGCCTTGCTGGATGTCACAGATAGCAACAATCACATTTCCCGGAATTGCCAATACATTATTAATATGCTCGTGGCATCTTGATCCGGTTCCAATAAAGCCAAAGCGAAGTTTCCCATCACTTTTAGCTACCGGTTTCTTTTTAGGTTGAGCTTCTGCCCCAGCTGCGACCGTAGAGGCGGCAGCATTTGTACTCAAAGCAATGCCTGCAGTACCTAGTCCTGCGACAGCCATGTTTTTTAAAAACGAACGACGAGTGTTTTCCATGTTCTTTTTATTATATTAAGTTTTTTCTTGAATCAGCAAAATTAAAGCATTTTATTCACACTACAAAGGATAAACAGATAAACTACGATTTAGAAATTTGTTATCTTACCGGTTTCGCGCTTCAATCTTTCAAACGTCATCATCATTTGACGAAGGCGCTTTGGTTCCTTAACAGCCAAGTTGTTTTTTTGCGCAATATCTTCCTTTACGTTGTACAATTGATAGCTGTTACCATAACCATCCTCGGCATTTGAATATGGGCTAGGATAAGGGGGAATCATCACCCAATCGCCTTGATGAAATGCGTAATTATGCATACCTTCCGTCACTAGCTCCATGCGTCCGTCCTTGCTTTTACCCAAAAAGACGGGCAACGTGTTCTGACTATCCGTCTTGTCCGAATAAGTCTGGCCAAGCAGCGAAGACAAAGAAGCCAGCAAATCAATCTGACAAATCAGCGCATCGGAAACACCCGGCTTAACCACCGCCGGCCAACGAAGCATAAAGGGAACACACGTTCCACCATTATACAAACTGCATTTCCCCCCACGAAGCAATCCGGCAGTCTGATGATTGCCAATCATTTCAACAGCTTGATCTTTGTAACCATCATCCAAAACAGGACCATTATCACTGGTAAGAATCACCAGCGTATTCTCCGCCAATCCTAGATTATCCAATTCTTTTAGGAATTCATCGACGCACCAATCGGCTTCCAATATAACATCTCCGCGAGGCCCCATACCCGATTTGCCTACAAAAGCTTCGTTCGGGACACGGGGTACATGTGGCTGATGTAAGCCATAATAGAGAAAAAACGGTTTGTCTTTATTATCCTTCAAGAAACTTTTTGCCTTATCAAGGAACAGCGCTGCCATCTCTTCGTCTCTCCACTGGGCAACCTTACCTCCCTTTTGATAGCCAATACGAGGAACACCGTTTACGATTGATCCTGCATGCCCTACACTCGGGTGCATCCGAAGCATTTCCGGATTGTTTTGTCCCGTAGGTTCCCCTTTATAATTTCGTCTGTAACTAACATAAAGCGGATCATTCGGATCAAGATTGACGCCCTTTCCATTCTCTATATAAATACATGGGACGCGGTCGTTTGTCGCTGCCTGTATGAAAGAATAGTCATATCCAACCTCCTTTGCGCCAGGAGTAATCGCTTCGTTCCAATCCACCCCTCCGTCACCCAGTCCTAAATGCCATTTACCAACCGTTCCGGTCACATAGCCTGCCTGCTTCATCATCTTTGGTAACGTGATACGTTGTGTATCAATAATCAGGGCAGCGTTTCCTGGAAGTATTCTTGCCTCTTGATTTGTCCAAGGATAAAGCCCTGTCAACAAGGAATACCGACTGGGTGTAGAAGTGGCTGCCGTACAATAGCCCTGCGTAAAACGCAAACCTTCGTTAGCAACCCGATCCATACCCGGCGTCTTTAGGGCAGTAGCTCCGTAACAGCTCAAGTCTCCATACCCCAAATCGTCAGCAACGATCACTATCACATTCGGTTGTTGCTGTGCTTGTAATGAGGCTGGCAGGGAGAACCCTGCCAGCACACTTAATGTATAATAATTAATATTCATCACCTTCGATTACGGATTTTGCGTCAACGTTCCGGGATAAGCATTTATTTCAGATTGCGGAATATACTGAATAGCCAACGGGCTGGTTGCCTGAAACTCCTCCAATCCGTTGTGGTAACCGGGATAATGGCGAGTCATGGTCTCCCCTACGCGATACACATCAAAGCCACGGTCGGCCTCAAAGGCAAATTCGAGCTGACGTTCTTTCATAATCAGCCGATGTGCATTCGTAACATCCAAAGACTTGTAACCTTCACCGGGTAATGAACGTTCGCGAACGATGTTCAGATCCTTCAGCGCATCCGTATATTTACCCATCTTAGCGTTTGCCTCGGCACGAATCAGATACATCTCAGCTAAACGAGTAATCGTTGGAGAATATAAATGGCTCACACCGTCTTGCAAAGAACACTTATAGATAAAAAACTTAGGATGGCCTTGGCTGTCATTCATGTAATAGTCATCATCTCCAATATATGTTTCACCGTTATATTCGATTGAGTACTTTTTCTTATCCTTATCAACCAATTTTAACGCATACATTTTGGGACTTGCTTCTGTACCCATATTTACCGATGTAAGCAAGCCATCGCCTCCAACAGTAGCCACGCCCTGTTTATAGCTATAACCAGTCAATGCGTTACTACTATTCTTTACGTTGTAGATAAAGCGAAAGGCGCGTATTTTCGCACCATCAGTCAATTTATAATCCGGGCGAATAAAGGCTTCTCGGGCATCTTTTCCTTTACCTGTTTCATACAGCAAATCCAAATATTTGGCACTTGCATAAATCTCACCCCAACCAACTTCACCGATAGTTGCATACATGCTACCAATCTGTGCCGAATAGTTCGTTATTTCAGAAGCAACAAATTTAACGGCAAAAATTGTTTCTGTCTGCACAGCATTGTCCGGTGCATATTCATTATACTTCATAAAGACATCTCGATTCAACAACTTAAAAGGTCCTTTCTCGATCACTTCATTGGCATAAGCAGCAGCAGATTCGGCATACTTCTGATCCGGATTTTCAAACGTGCCACTCATGTACGTATAGACTTTAGCCAACATTGCTTGTGCAGCGTACTTAGAAACATAGGCAGCAGAAGTAAACTTCGTCATTAAGGATTCAGCCTTTTTCAAGTCACTGATTGCCTGATCATATGTTTCGCGTATGGTGGAACGATCTGGCAATTTAAGATTAACAATATCTTCCGGCATACCATTAACGATAGGCAGTCCTAAGTTCTTGTCCGGATCTTGATAATAAGGACGAGCAAACACACGAGCCAAATAAAAATACATCTGTCCGCGCATATAATAAGCTTCGCCCAACTTCTGATCTACCGCTGCCGATTCTCCTTCTGAGGCCAACTTCATTAAGTCGCTAGCTTGCGATATGATGGTATACGCATTATTCCATGTAGAAGAAAGTTGTCCGTTGTTTACTGTATGCTGATAGGTAATATAGGTACCAAAGGGATTAGTGGTTGGTTTATCCTTACAGATATTATCACCCGGATATTCACCCGTACGATGAAACACATCCGCAGCATTTTTCATTTTGGCATAGCAGCCATTAAGCAAAATATCCAATGCAGCCGCTTTATCTGCCATAATTTTATCAGCAGAATATCTGTCGTTCGGCAAACGATCAATATCACATCCCGTTATTGTGGTAATGGCAGCGAGTGCCAGTATAGCAATCTTTTTCATCTTTTTCTTTGTTTATTAAAATGATACATTCAGTCCAAACATAAACTTACGTGTCTGTGGATAAGGAGAAGAGGCTACGCCTGCTTTGCCAGAATTTGTAATGGCAGGCAGCTCTGGGTCAATGCCGGAGAAACCTGAGATCACAAACAAGTTCTCACCTGAGGCAGAAACGCGCAAGTCGGAAATATACTTCCATTTTAACGGAATGCTGTAACCAATAGTCAGGTTGCGCAAGCGCAAATAAGAAGCCTCTTCCAAATAACGGGAAGACGGTTTGTTCGACAAAGACTTATTCTGATACTCCGCTCTCGGATGTGTTGCGTTATCGCCCGGCTTTTCCCAACGACTCCAGTCGCTCAATAGTTTTTGCTGGTTATAAGTCGTGTAAGCACCATCGGAATCAAATACAGAGCGAGAGTAGTTATAAATCTCACCACCTACCGAATAACTAAAGATAGCCGACAGATCAAAATTCCGCCAAGATAAATCGGTAGAGAAACCTCCATAAAAGTCTGGAGTAGTCTTACCGCATACGACCTGATGTTTCGAAGCATCGCTATACTTTGAAGTCCTCACACGTTCCCCCTCTTCATTCGTCGTGTACCATTCGGGAGCACCCGTTTCCGCATTAACACCTGCCCATTCCGTGGCATACCATGTATCCACATCTTTACCCGGAGTCAGTATCTTATCGATCGGACCTAAGATTCCTGAATTGGCGTTTGCAATAATAATCTGTTGTTTGTCACCATAAAGTTCTTTTACTTCATTACGGTTGATGCCAATATTAGCCGCTACGTTCCATTTCCAGTCGCCACCTTTTAAAATATCCACAGCAACAGAAGCTTCGAAACCATTATTATTGACTGAGCCCACATTACGGAACACACCTTTCACACCCGTTACACCTGGCAGAGGTACATTATATAATAGGTCGGTTGTCTTCTTATTATAATAATCCAAATTAACCGTCAGTCGGTCGAATAAGTAGGCGTCAACACCTACACCTGCCGTATAAGTCTTTTCCCAAGTCAGATCAGGATTAGCCACCTGAGAAATAATTGCTCCGGGCAGTTCATTATATCCATTTCCCATACTATAAAGAGCATATTGCGGATAAAGTTCTTTCGGGCGGTTACCTACCGAACCGTAGCTGGCACGCAACTTCAATTGTTGTACCCAATCCACATCAAAGAATGCTTCCTGATGGATATTCCAACCTCCACTCAGAGAAAAGAAATTACCATACTTTGCATTTTCCCCAAAGTTGGAAGCACCGTCACGACGAAACGAGAACTGAAACAAATAACGATTGTCGTACGCATAATTTGCATTAAACAGCAAAGACTGAACAGCCCATTCATTCTGGCTTCCCTTTGCTTTATAAGGCACAATCGTAGCATCACCCACGGCAAAGCCTGGTGCGAAGCCGGTAGCAATCTGGTCGAGCACGGTACCCGTATATGAATTCCACTCATAAGCAAAAAGTGCATTTACCGAATGTTTGCCAAACACTTTATTAAAGCGAAGCAACTGATTGGAGTAAATACGATAAATGCTCGTTGTCTGATCTTCCAACTTCCCATTATCAGACTGGCCTCCTGAAGAACGAGGATCATTATAATTCTTCATGGCAACACTGTTATACTTATAGTTATTCACCGAAGAAAAAGTTAACCAATCAGTAATTTTAATATCAAAATCCACATTACCTAAAAACTCATAAGCCGTCTTCTTCTCATAATTCCATTGCAAGTCGTACTGATAGTTATAATGGTCGGAACTCACCCAATTCTTTGGCTTGACTTCCTGTATTAGGTTACCATTCTCATCATATGGCGAATCCCACGGCATGTTTTCGTACATCGCGCT
>JAVVRI010000116.1:0-9705 GCA_036654795.1 Tannerellaceae bacterium | reverse complement strand
GCACTCATTGGGCAAATGGCGTGTGAATGCAGCCTTGCGTAACATCGACTCGTTCTATCCTGCCTTTCGTATCGTAGAAGGCGACAGCATGTTTATGGCTCCTGCCGCCCGTGTTGTTATCTGGTAAATAGAAAGGACTCATCTTATATAGATCAGAGCCGGTAGATGTGCTGTTCAGGGATGAACAGCCATCTGCCGGCTCTCTTTGTGTTCTGTCCCCGTCTTAGGTGTATTGATATACCTTCAAACCGAATTGGGGAACCATAGCCAGAAGGTGGTCGAAGATGTCCGACTGGATGCGCTCGTACTCCTTCCATATCTTATTGGAGGAAAAGAAGTAAACCTGTATCGGCACTCCGTATTCGGTGGCTTGTAGCTGGCTGATGATCAGGTCGAGCTCCTGATTGACCTCCGGAAGGCTGCATAAATAACGCTCAATGTAGACACGAAAGACCTGCGAATTGGTCGGTGTAACCCCTGCATCCGGCTGGTAGTCGGAGAGGAGGGGGATGCTCTTCTTATATCCTCCCAGCTCTTCCGGGGTGCAAAAGACGATTGTCGTCAGGTCGATAAAGATAGATTTCATAACGCGCCGCCCACCGGACTCGCTCATCCCCCGCCAGTTTTGGAAGGCATTGCTTACCAGTGTGTAGGGGGGAATGGTGATGATTGTATTGTCGAAGTTCTGTATCTTTACGGTGTTAAGGGTAATCTCCTGTACAATCCCGTTGGCGTTGGAAGAGGGCAGCGTGATCCAATCTCCCTGCCTCACCATGTCGTTTGCCGAAAGTTGGATGCCTGCCACAAACCCCAATATGCTATCCTTGAAGACCAGCATCAGTATGGCTGCCGAAGCGCCAAGTCCGGCAAACAAAGTGCCTGGAGATTTATCCAGCAGGATCGCAATAATAACAATCCCCCCGACAAAGAAAAGCAACACCTGAAGCACCTGTATAAACCCCTTCATCGGATGGTTTTGAGACGAGGCCTTCTGGCCGTACACATCCAATACGACCAGTAGTAACCCATTTACCGCCAGTAACAATTCAAAGATGATATAGATGGTGCAAAGATTTTGCGAGATCAGCAGCATGTGCTTCCCACGGATAAAGGCCATAGGTAGTAAGGCATAGAGCAGTATGCCCGGCAAGGTATGTACCAGATTGTGTATCACCTTTCTGTTTAGCAGCAATTTGTCCCATTGGTAATGTGTATGGTTGGCCAACTTCCGCATGCTGCCAACAAGAATGGCTTGACATAAATAATCCACTACTACGGCTATAACGGCCATCAATATTGCAATCAGTGACTCATCAAACGTATTGGCAACCTTCTCGCCAATACCCCAACTCGTCAGCACATGGTTCATCCACCCCCCTAAGTTTGTCATATCTTTCGTATATATATGCCTTTATAACATGTGGAACGTGTGCAGGGTTCGTTTCCTTCTGCTTATTTGTTTGTTTACTTTCAGATGCGCTAACTCTCAACATGCAGTATATTAATGAAAAAGATAGGATGTTTTGCCCTTCCGCCTATATGCTATTATACTTTTGAGCTAGCTCAAAATTGATTTTTAGCCTGCTCGTAATTGCTTTTGAGCCGGCTCAAAATTGATTATGAGCAGGCTCAAAAGTATAATTAGAGTGCTGTTTTGATCTAAAAGACTCAACCCATTTGTTTTTAAGCTTGGAACTTATTTTTGATGCGGTTGCCTTGATTCAGCGTATTCCGGGAAAAATTCTTACATTTGTCCTGCTATTTACTTGATAAAGAATAAGACTGAATGTATAAGAAAGAGGAATTGAAGAGTTTGAAGTTGGAGTTTTGGGAGAGTTTTGCCACCTTTTGCGAGGTGCAGCCTTACCTAAGGGAACGAAAAAAGATATGGATACTTTATAATACTAAGATTAAGGGTGTTGAGTTCAAGTTTGATGCTTCGCGAGAGGGTGCGTCTGTTATTCTGGAACTCTGCCACCGTCAGGAGGAGGAACGACTGGAAATGTTCGAACGGCTCACTTGGTATAAGGAGACGCTCGAAATGGATTTCCCCGAAGGACTGGTCTGGGACGTCTGCTTCATACGGGGCGAGACGGGAAAAGAGGTCTCCCGCATCTATATTACCAAGTCCGGACTGGACTTTCATCGGCGCGAAGACTGGGGGGAGATGTTTACCTTCATGGCCAGCCGGATGTATTTGTTGGAACGAAACCTAATGTCGATAGCTGATTATTTAAGGTGAAAACAGCCTGTATTCGTAATCTTTTGACAGAAAACTTTGCCGGTTCAATAATTATTGTAACTTTGCGGCATAAATAGTAGTACAAATGAAACGAGCATGCAACGCCTGCTTACGCAGCAAGGTGATGAATAAGATTTACTGCGAGTTCCATGGTTACCGCTTAAAATAGTAATTCACATGAAAACAAGTACAATGCTTTACCATCATCATCACTGCAACGGGCAATAGTTCGGTGGGCTGTGTGGTATGTGTGTATTCATAATATTATAACGTAAGGCTTGCCGTATAAACGGTAGGCCTTACGTTTTTTAGTAACTAATCAATAGGAAGAAACAAATAACGAATAATAGAAAAACTATGTTACGAATTGCTGTACAATCAAAAGGTCGCTTGTATGATGAAACGATGCTGTTACTCGAAGAGGCCGGCATCAAGTTAAACAAAGGTAAACGCATCCTGCTACTTGCCGCGAAAGGCTTTCCGGTAGAGGTACTTTTCTTACGCGACGACGACATCCCGCAGTCGGTGGCCAACGGCGTGGCCGACGTAGGTATTGTGGGCGAGAATGAATATGTAGAGAAAGGGCAGGAGGCCGAACTGATTCGTCGTCTCGGCTTCAGCCGTTGTCGCATCTCGCTTGCCATACCGAAGGATGCCGACTATCAGGGCATACAGTGGTTTGAAGGCAAGACGATAGCCACGTCGTATCCTGAAATACTGAAAACCTATCTGGCGGAGCAGGGGGTACGGGCAGACCTTCACGTCATCAGTGGCTCGGTGGAGATTGCTCCCGGCATCGGCTTGGCGGATGCCATCTTCGACATCGTTAGTTCCGGTAGTACGCTGGTCAGCAACCGTCTGAAAGAGGTGGAAGTGGTGATGCAAAGCGAAGCCCTTCTGATAGCGAATAAAAACCTTTCGGCGGAGAAACGAGTTATTTTGGACGAGCTATTGTTTCGCTTCGAGGCGATTCAGGCCGCCGAAGGTAAGAAGTACGTGCTGCTGAATGCTCCAAAAGAGAAGCTAAACGACATCATAGAAGTATTGCCCGGCATGAAAAGCCCTACGGTGACTCCTTTGGCGAATGGCGAATGGGTATCCGTACAGTCAGTGATCGACGAGAAGCACTTCTGGGAAATCATAGGCAAGCTCAAAGCGTTGGGCGCCGAAGGTATTTTGGTTATTCCGATAGAAAAGATGATATTATAAGAGAAGGTTATGGAAGTAATAAAATATCCGTCACGCCAAGAGTGGCCGGCGTTGCTTAAACGTCCGGCACTGGACGTTAGCACCTTGTTTGATACCGTCCGTACTGTTCTGTCTGAGGTTCAGGCGGGCGGGGATGCCGTCGTCAAGCGCTATGAAGAGCAGTTCGACCATGTAGTGCTCGCCTCTCTTCAAGTATCCGATGCCGAGATGCAGGAAGCTGCCGCCCTTGTGCCTGAAGCTCTGAAAGAAGCCATTCGCATGGCAAAGGGAAATATCGAAAAGTTTCATGCCTCTCAGCAATTTGTCGGGCAGAAGATTGAGACGACGCCCGGCGTCACCTGTTGGCAGAAAGCCGTTCCGATTGAAAAAGTAGGGCTTTATATACCCGGAGGCACGGCACCTCTTTTCTCCACCGTGCTGATGCTGGCCGTGCCGGCACAGATAGCTGGTTGTCGTGAAATAGTGCTTTGCACACCGCCCGACCGCACCGGACACGTACCTCCCGCAATTCTCTTTGCTGCCCAGATGGCAGGGGTGAGCCGTGTGTTCAAGATAGGAGGCATTCAAGCCATTGCCGCCATGGCGTATGGGACGGAGTCTGTGCCGAAGGTATACAAAATCTTTGGTCCCGGCAACCAGTACGTAACGGCTGCCAAGCAGTTGGTTAGCCTTAAAGAGGTGGCCATTGATATGCCCGCCGGTCCGTCGGAGGTGGAGGTTATTGCCGACGCAACGGCCAATCCGGACTTTATTGCCGCCGACTTCCTGTCTCAGGCGGAGCATGGTGCCGATAGTCAAGCCATGTTGCTGACTACTTCGGATGCCATCATCCCGGCCGTGACGGAGGCTATTCGCCAACAACTCGACCGCCTACCCCGCAAGGAGATTACGGAGAAAGCGCTTGCCCACAGCCGTATCCTAGTACTTAGGGATGAAGAGGAAGTAATAGACTTCACCAACCAATATGCCCCCGAACATCTAATTATACAGACAGCAAACTATGTGGCTCTGGCTGCCAGAATAGAGAATGCCGGTAGTGTCTTCATGGGACAGTACACTCCGGAAAGTGCCGGCGACTATGCATCCGGAACCAACCACACCCTGCCCACCAACGGTTATGCCCGTGCATACAGTGGGGTGAATCTGGATAGCTTTATAAAGAAGATAACCTTTCAGGAGATCACTGCTTCCGGAATTAAGCAACTGGGAGAGACAATTCGCACCATGGCTGAAGGCGAGCAGCTGGAAGCACATCGCAACGCAGTAACTATAAGATTGAAAACAATATGATGGACTTAATAGATTTGGTAAGACCCAATGTTTGGGAGTTGAAGCCTTACTCCTCGGCGCGCAGCGAATTCCACGGAGAGGCCAGTGTGTTTATTGACGCAAACGAAAACCCTTATAACACGCCTTACAACCGTTATCCCGACCCGATGCAATGGGCGTTGAAAGACCGCATTGCCGAGTTGAAGGGCATAGACCGCAACTCCATTTTCTTGGGTAATGGCAGTGATGAACCTATTGACTTGCTGATCCGGGCTTTCTGCGATCCGTCAATGGACTGTATTGTTTCGATTGATCCCTCGTATGGCATGTATCAGGTATCGGCGGACGTGAACGGGGTGGAGTGTCGTAAGGTACAGCTTACTCCGTCTTTCGAACTGGATGCTGAGCTAGTACTTGAGGCGGCAGATAATTGGACGAAGATCATCTTCCTCTGCTCACCCAACAACCCGACGGGTAATACACTCAACCGCGAGGAGGTGTATAAGGTGATCAAAGGCTTTCAGGGGTTGGTGGTGATTGACGAGGCATACATCGACTTCTCAACACACCCTTCGTTTCTTAGCGAACTGAGCCAATTCCCGAATCTGATCATTTTGCAAACATTATCCAAAGCATGGGGAGCTGCCGGCATACGCCTAGGTATGGCTTTCGCTTCGCCTGAGATCATTGCTATACTCAACAAGATTAAATACCCTTATAACATCAACTGTCTCACGCAGCAACATGCTCTTGAGATACTGACCAAGGAGGCGGAGATGAAGAAGCAATTGGAAGAGATTCTTTCCGAACGCCAACAGATGGAGGAGGCTTTGCACGAACTGCCGAGTGTCCGCACGATACATCCTTCGGACGCAAACTTCCTGCTGGTGAATGTGGGGAATGCCAATGCCGTCTATGCGTCGCTGGTTAAGAAGGGGATTGTTGTGCGTAACCGTACGAACGTGTCGCTTTGTAGCGGCTGTCTTCGCATTACAATCGGCACGCCGGATGAGAATCAGTTTCTTTTGGAAAGCTTAAAGGGAATATTATCATGAGAAGAGCTCTCTTTATTGATCGCGACGGTACACTGGTAAAGGAGCCGCCCGTGGATTATCAGTTGGATAGTCTGGAGAAGTTGGAGTTTTATCCGAAGGTGTTTCGCAACCTCTACTTTATCCGCAAGAAGTTGGACTTCGAATTTGTGATGGTTACCAATCAGGATGGTTTGGGCACAGCCTCCTTTCCGGAGTATACCTTCTGGCCGGCGCATAATAAGATGATGCAGGCATTGGAAGGAGAGGGGATTTACTTTGACGACGTCTTGATAGACCGTTCTCTTCCCGAAGAGAACTCTCCCTGCCGCAAGCCGCGTACCGGGATGATGGGTGCTTATCTGGACGGAACGTATGATTTGGAGAATAGTTATGTGGTTGGCGATCGGCTGACGGATATGGAGCTGGCGGCCAATCTCGGAGCCAAAGGCATCTGGCTACATGCTTCGGACGAAGAGGCCGAACAGCTGCTGGCAACCCATCCTGCCTTTTGTCCAGTATTGATTACGGACGATTGGGACAGGGTGGCCGAGTATCTCTTTGCAGGCGAACGCCGGGCTGAGGTGAAGCGCAAGACGCACGAAACCGACATAGCAATAGCCATCAACTTGGACGGATCGGGCAAGACTGCCGTTTCCACCGGACTGGGCTTCTTTGACCACATGCTCGACCAGATAGGCAAGCATTCCGGCATCGACCTTACGGTCTGCGTGAAGGGTGATTTGCAGGTGGATGAGCACCATACAATAGAGGACACGGCCATCGCATTGGGCGAAGCTCTGCTGAAAGCCCTTGGCGACAAGCGGGGTATCGAGCGTTATGGATATACCTTGCCGATGGACGATTGTCTTTGCAGTGTGGCTCTCGACTTTGGCGGACGTCCTTGGCTTGTATGGGATGTGACCTTTAAGCGGGAGAAGATTGGCGACATGCCGACCGAGATGTTCCTTCACTTCTTTAAGAGCCTGAGCGACGCAGCCCGTATGAACCTGAACATTCGTGCCGAAGGAGAGAACGAGCACCATAAGATTGAAGGTATCTTCAAAGCACTTGCCCGCTCCATTAAGATGGCCATTCGCCGCGATGTCTATAATTACGAACTACCTAGTACGAAGGGCCTTTTATGAGGTTTTACGCACAATCTAAAAAGAAATAAGTTATGATGAAGAATTGGTTAATCGCTCTCTGCCTTCTGATGCTGGCGGCATGTAGTAACAACTGGGATGACCAGCTAGATGGAAAATGGCAGCTTCAAACGGTAGAGCAAGGAGGCACTGTGCTGGCAGTAGATACGATCTATTATAATTTCCAGAACACATTGTTCATGTATCAGACCTATAGCCCTGCTTCGGATAAATACCGCAAGTCGTACGGCTTCAATGCGTTGGAAGGAGATAAGCTTCTGTTGGAGCTGGACAATAATCCGCAGCCGGTGCATCTGTTCCTACCCTTTACGGACTGGACGTCCACCAAGCGCACCTTCCTTATTGAGAAGCATTCCGGCAGTCAGCTTATAATAAGCAGCGACGGCAGGCGCTACACCTTTCGCAAGTTTTAAGCGAAAGGTATAAAGCATTCCTGCTGTTTTTAATTGCTGTTTTATTCCGATAGAATAATGTCAGCGGGAGTAGCTTCTGCCACCTGCATCAGGTCGGTGGGAGCTATTTCTATTTGCAGCCCACGTTGGCCGGCACTGACGTAGATGCGGTCGTAGCTCGTTGCCGATAGGTGGATGTAGGTGGGGAAATGCTTCTTCATTCCGATAGGAGAGCAGCCGCCACGGATATAGCCGGTCAGTGGAAGCAGCTCCTTGACAGGTATAAGTTCGCAACTCTTATTGCCTGAAGTGCGTGCGGCTTTCTTCAAATCGACTTCGTCAGCTCCTGGTAGGAGGCAGACGAAGTAACCGCTCTTGTCGCCATGCAGCAAGAGGGTCTTGAATACTTGCGCCACGTCTTCGCCAAGTTGCTCAGCCACGTGCTGGGCGCTGAGGTCGCTCTCATCTACTTCGTAAGGCACTAGGCGGTAGGTTATTTTCGCCTTGTCCAGCAGGCGGGCTACGTTTGTTTTGTTGATCTTCTCTTTCATCGTCATTACTGTTTGTCTGGATTAATTAGAGAGTCCCTTCATGGAGAGCTGTACGCGCTTGCGGCCCATGTCCACACTCAGTACTTTTACCTTGACGTGCTGATGGATGGAGACTACCTGCGTGGGATCGCTCACGAAACGGTCGGCCAGTTCGGAGATGTGCACCAGTCCGTTTTCCTTAATACCTACGTCTACAAAGCAGCCGAAGTTGGTGATGTTGGTAACGATGCCCGGTAGCACCAGCCCCTCCTTTAGGTCGTTGATGGTCTTTACGGAGGAATCGAATTCGAATACTTGGATGGTTTGGCGCGGATCGCGGCCGGGCTTATCCAGCTCGGTAACTATATCCAATAGGGTAGGCATCCCAATGGTGTCCGATGCGTACTTCTCCAGCTTGAGTTGCCGTTTTAATTCTTTGTCGTTGATTAGCTCTTCTACGCTGCAATGTAAGTCTTTTGCCATTTGTTCTACGATGGGGTAACTTTCAGGGTGTACGGCCGAGTTGTCCAGCGGATTCTTTCCGTCCGATATGCGTAGGAAACCTGCGCTTTGCTCGAAAGCCTTTTCGCCCATGCGGGGTACTTTCATCAGCTCGCGGCGTGAGGCGAACGGGCCGTGTTCGGTACGATAGTTTACGATGTTTTGTGCCAGTGTCGGTCCCAGTCCGGAGACGTAAGTAAGCAAATGCTTGCTGGCCGTATTTACATTGACGCCTACTAGGTTTACGCAACTCTCCACCGTCTGGTCGAGACTTTTCTTTAGGGCGCCTTGCTCCACGTCGTGTTGATATTGGCCTACACCGATACTCTTTGGGTCTATCTTTACTAGTTCGGCCAATGGGTCCATTAGGCGGCGACCGATGCTGACGGCACCGCGTACGGTAACGTCGTAATCTGGAAACTCCTCGCGCGCCGTCTTCGAGGCGGAATAGATGGAAGCGCCGTTCTCGCTAACTACAAAGACCTGCACCTTACGGTCGAAGTGTGTGTTGGTGATGAACTGCTCCGTCTCGCGGCTGGCTGTACCGTTGCCGATGGCAATGGCGTCGATGGCGTAACTCTCAACGAGATGTGCCACCTTGGCGGATGCTTTGCTCGTCTCATTCTGTGGGGCATGGGGGTAGATGGCCTCGTTATGCACCAAGTTTCCTTGTGCGTCGAGGCAGACTAGCTTGCAACCGGTGCGATAGCCGGGATCGATACCAAGCACGCGCTTTTGTCCCAGCGGGGCGGCCAGTAGCAGTTGGCGTAGGTTACCTACAAATACCCGGATGGCCTCTTCGTCGGCTTTTACTTTGCTGAGGTTGGCATATTCGGTTTCAATGGAGGGTTTCAGTAGGCGCTTGAAGGAGTCGTCTACGGCGTCGGATACATGGTCGGACGCATCGCTGTGCCCTTTGACGAAGCGACGTTTCAGACGGTCGAGGCAGCTGTCCGCGTCTGGCGAAATGCCGACACGTAGGATGCCTTCCGCTTCGCCCCGGCGGAGTGCCAGCAGGCGGTGCGAACTGCATCGGGTGAGCGGCTCGCTAAATTCAAAATAATCCTGATACTTCTCTCCTTCGGTCTCTTTCCCTTTGATTACCTTGGCAGTGATTACGGCGGTACGAGCAAACGATGCGCGTACGGCGCTTCGCGCTTCTTCGTTTTCATTGACCCACTCGGCGATGATGTCTCGGGCGCCTTGTAGTGCCTCTTCGGCATTTTTCACCTCTCCTTTAATGAAGGCCTTGATGCGTGTCATTAGGTTCGGCTCATTCTGTAGCAGAACGATTTGTGCCAGAGGCTCCAGTCCCTTCTTGCGGGCAATCTCGGCTTTGGTAACGCGCTTCGGTTTGTATGGCAG
>JAVVRI010000115.1:0-9766 GCA_036654795.1 Tannerellaceae bacterium | reverse complement strand
TAATATTGGCTTTAAGCGTGCCCCGATATTACACGTTTCACACGAACTAACAGAGCGACAAATAGATGGAGGTGTGAAACGTGGAGTAATTTATCGATGGTTTTACGCATCAACGCCATCTTTGAGAAATTATTGGTGTCGCAGGCATAATCGCTGAATAGTTACTTTGAATCTGCAGATCGAATGCTTCTCTATTATTGTTTTGCTCTTTGCTGCGGAAACCCTATCTTTGCTAGGTTCAATTGGTTTAAAACAATAGTTATAATATAAAAAGAAGATAGGTTGTGGCAAATATAGTGGAGACTCCTTTGATGAAGCAATATTTCGATATAAAAGCCAAACATCCGGATGCAATATTGCTTTTTCGAGTGGGTGACTTTTATGAAATGTATGGCGAGGATGCTGTAATTGGTGCGGAAATACTGGGGATTACGCAGACGCGCCGAGCCAATGGCGTGGCTCAATATGTTGAAATGGCCGGCTTTCCACATCATGCTTTGGATACTTACTTACCTAAATTGGTGCGTGCGGGCAAACGTGTGGCCATCTGTGACCAGTTGGAAGATCCGAAAACAACTAAAAAGCTGGTGAAGCGCGGCATTACGGAGTTGGTTACGCCCGGTGTATCCACTAACGACAATATACTGAATCATAAGGAAAACAATTTCTTGGCAGCCATCCACTTTGCGAAAGATACCTGCGGCATTGCTTTCTTGGACATTTCTACCGGCGAATTCTTGACGGCGGAAGGTACGATTGATTATATAGATAAATTGCTGAACAACTTTTCTCCCAAAGAGGTGCTGGTTGAGCGCAAGAACCATAAGCGTTTTGAGGAGTGTTTCGGCCCCCGTTTCTTTGTTTTCGACCTGGAGGACTGGGTGTTTACCACCGAGGCAGCAAACGATCGTTTGCTGAAACATTTCGAAACAAACAATTTGAAAGGTTTTGGCGTACAGCACCTGAAACTGGGTATCGTAGCTTCCGGTGCCATTCTGCATTATTTGGACATTACGCAACATACGCAGATCTCCCACATCACCGCCCTGTCGCGTATAGAAGAAGATCGCTACGTGCGGCTCGACAAGTTTACTGTGCGCAGTCTGGAACTGGTTGGCACGATGAATGAGGAGGGTACCAGCCTGTTGGACATCATAGACAAAACAATTTCCCCAATGGGCTCACGTCTGTTGAGGCGCTGGATATTGTTTCCTCTTAAGGACGTGAAGCCTATTGAGGAACGACAGGACGTGGTAGACCACTTCTTTCGCCATCCAGAAATGAAGGAACTGCTGGACACGCAGCTCAATCAGATAGGTGACTTGGAGAGGATTATCTCCAAAGTGGCTGTTGGGCGGGTTTCTCCTCGTGAGGTAGTGCAGCTAAAAGTAGCTCTTTGTGCTATCGAGCCGGTAAAGGAGGCCTGTATGGCTAGCAATGAGCCTAGCCTCTGTCGCATTGGTGAGCAACTAAATGTATGTGCCCTGATTCGCAACAGGATTGAAGCAGAGATAACGAGCGATCCCCCTGTGTTGCTCAACCGTGGAGGCGTAATTGCGAAAGGCGTTAATGCGGAGCTGGACGATCTGCGTTCCATTGCCTATTCTGGTAAGGACTATCTGCTGAAGGTGCAGCAGCGTGAGAGCGAGAGGACAGGTATTCCCAGTCTGAAAATTGCTTTTAACAATGTCTTTGGTTACTACATCGAGGTGCGTAATGCCCACAAAGACAAGGTTCCGGCCGAATGGATACGCAAACAGACGCTGGTCAACGCCGAGCGATACATCACCGAGGAGTTGAAAGAATACGAAGAAAAGATATTAGGGGCAGAGGAGAAGATTCTTTCCTTGGAAGGTCGACTGTTCAATGAATTGGTGCTCTGCCTAAACGATTATATTGCTCCTATTCAGACGAATGCCAACCTGATTGGGCGGATAGACTGTCTGCTCTCCTTCGCTAAAGTGGCGCAAAGTAATTGTTACATTCGTCCGATTGTGGACGAAACGGATGTCCTGGATATTAAAGCCGGCCGCCATCCGGTCATTGAGAAGCAATTGCCTCCGGGCGAGCCGTACATAGCCAACGATGTCTATCTGGACAGTGAGAAGCAGCAGATTATTATCATCACCGGTCCGAATATGGCGGGTAAGTCTGCTCTGCTTCGCCAAACGGCTTTGATTGCCCTCTTGGCGCAAATTGGTTGCTTTGTACCGGCGGAAAGCGCTCATATCGGACTGATAGATAAAATATTTACCCGTGTTGGTGCTTCGGACAACATCTCCGTTGGGGAATCTACTTTTATGGTGGAGATGAACGAAGCGGCGGATATACTGAATAATCTTTCTCCCCGTAGCCTTGTACTCTTTGATGAGTTGGGGCGTGGCACAAGTACGTACGATGGAATCTCTATTGCATGGGCTATCGTGGAGCATATTCATGAATATCCCAATTGCTGCGCCAAGACCCTTTTCGCTACCCATTACCACGAGCTGAACGAGATGGAGCGTTCTTTCAAAAGAATCAAGAACTTCAACGTCTCTGTAAAGGAGGTGGGTAATAAAGTGATCTTCCTTCGCAAGCTAGTGCCCGGAGGTAGTGAGCATAGTTTCGGTATCCATGTAGCCCGTATGGCCGGCATGCCTAAAAGCATCGTCAAGCGTTCCGGTGAAATCCTAAAACAGTTGGAAACAGAGAACCGGCAGGAAGGCATTAGTAGTAAAGCCGTTAAAAACATAGCTTCTGCCAGCGAAGGTTATCAGCTCAGCTTCTTCCAGTTGGATGATCCTATCTTGAGTCAGGTGCGCGATGAGATAAGAACTCTCGACGTCAATACCCTAACTCCTCTCGAAGCCCTCAATAAACTGAGCGAAATAAAGAAAATCATTACAGGGCGTTAGTCTATTACTTTAATCGGCCTCGCTGCCTGCCTAATTGTGGGTAAGAATAATATATTTAGCGGTTGGGATGCGAAATGTAAAGGATAAAGGTTTAATTTTGTGTGATGTTTAATATTGTATTAAAATAGAAACAGTCCATGTTTGTAAAACACTTTTATGTATTATTGATCTTATTACTTATGGGGATGGTATCGTGTTCTACCTCCCGTCGTATTTCTCAGTCAGGTAAACAGTCGTCTACACCCCAAGAAGCCAAACGTGAGTTTCGTGGTGCTTGGATACAAACTGCTTTTCAAGGCGAATACAAGGATATGACGCCTCAGCAGATGAAGCGCGATTTTGTGCGCAAGCTCAACTTTCTACAGAGTTGTGGTATCAATGCTATTATCTTTCAAGTACGTCCGGAGGCCGATGCTTTCTATAAATCAGACATTGAGCCGTGGAGTCGCTTCTACACTGGTCGCCAAGGGGAAGCTCCGGCCGGAGGATTCGACCCGATGGCTTTCCTGATAGAGGAGTGCCATAAGCGGAATATGGAGTTTCATGCTTGGCTGAACCCTTATCGCGCCAGCACGGCAGGCAGTACTCGCTTTGCCGGTTCGCATATATACAACAAACATCCCGAATGGTTCGTAACCTACAACAAGCAGATACTTTTTGATCCGGGTTTGCCGGAGAGCCGCGAGTTTATTTGCCGTGTGGTACGCGACATTGTGACCCGTTACGATGTTGATGCCATCCATATGGATGATTATTTTTATCCTTATCCTGCCGCCGGTCTCTCCTTTCCGGATGACAACAGTTTCCGTAAATATGGACGGAGCAAGGGGTACACAGCCGCACAACGCGGGGATTGGCGGCGCGAGAATGTAAACATGTTGGTGCGCGAATTGAAGCGGACGATTCTTCTTACGAAACCTTGGGTGCGCTTCGGTATCAGCCCCTTTGGTATCTACCGTAATAAGAAAAGCACGGCGGACGGATCGGGTAGCCAAACGAATGGTCTGCAAAACTATGACGACCTCTATGCCGACATTACCAAATGGGTACGCGAAGGTTGGATCGACTATAACATTCCGCAGGTATATTGGGAAATAGGTCATTCTGCGGCCGACTATGCAACACTTGTAAATTGGTGGAATAAGAATGCCAACGGTGGCCATCTGTACATCGGACAGGACGTGGCGCGCACCATGAAGGTAAATCAATTGACACGCAAGATGCGTTATGAACGCACCTTGCCAAACGTAAGCGGCAATTGCTTCTGGCCGGCAAATGAATTGCTATGGAATAATAAAGGAGTGGCTGACAGCCTCCGGCGCAACTACCACCGTTACCCGGCACTGATACCTGCTTATACACACATGTGGAAAGGAGCCCCTAAAGAGGTGAAAAAGCTGAAGACAGAATGGACGGCAGACGGTTACATCCTGCATTGGCAGGCAAAACAGGAACCGACGAGCCCTGAGCTAGCTCAATATTTCGTTGTCTATCGTTTTGAGGCAAAAGAACCAATTGATTTGGGTAATCCGGCTTGTATTGCAGCCATCACCCGTCAACCTTACTACAAACTGCCTTATCAAGACGGTCGGACGAAGTACCGCTACGTGGTGACGGCCGTAGACCGCTTTCATAATGAGAGCCTCAAAGGTAAAAGTAAAAACCTAAAACTATAATCAGATCCGAATGACCGCCCAACGATGTAACAGATATACTGACTGTGCCTCTTGTGAGTTCTATCAGGAAGATGTCTACAAGATGCGTGTTTTCCCAAAAGGAATGATGATTCCTTCTGAGGCTACAAGCACGGCTTCGAGTCCCTTTCCAACTTTTCGCACTTTTGCCGTTCCAATTTTGACAAATCTCCCCGCCAGATCCGTGCGGAAAGGGAGATGTAGGCAAACCTGCCTTTGTTTATTTATGAATAGGAGCCAGATCCTCCGTCAGCACATTACGGAACAGTTGTACCGGAAGACCATCGTAGTTGATCAACTCACCTATTAAAATAAGCTTCAGGTTCGTCATCCACGGACGGTAAGCAAGTGTCTTCTTATATTTGAGTACGCGAATCAGTGTCGGATCATTTTTTACCACCCGATAAGCATCCCCCTCTGCTGCTAGCTTGCCCTCGAAGGCACAAGCGCGTTTGTACATCTTTTGTCGGTTTGCTCCGTTGATCAGAATAGGCTGCATACGTACCGAATCCTGCCCATTCGTCAGCATGGGGGTCAGTCGGAGGCTTTGATAGCGACCAACAGTAAGGTTGCAAAGGCTAATGTCCATATCCAGATACAAGTTGTTCTCTTTTAGTTCAGCGACATTCTGCTTGACGCTTACCAGTCCGTAGTATATTTCCTCTTGCGCCTGCAAGGTAAGGACAGAGGCGAACAGACCTAGGATGAAAATATAAATTATTCGTTTCATAAGGCTCTATTTTATAATGTATATCAGGTTGATGCCTGCTTTGGTAAGTCCTACGTATTTACTGTTATACTTCCCCAGATATTCGTGCTCAGGCGTATGAGCATACTTGTCGTATTCGAAATAAAGAAAACCACCGCCCACGGTAAACTCCAGGTTCCAGCGGGGCGATAGGTAGAGCTGGTATCCGTATGAAATGCCGCCACCGTAGGCGTTGCCGTTGTAATCGTTCGTTTTCGACATGATGGAGGGGATGTGCATCCCTTTGATCTTATAGTCCATATAAATGCCATGCACCCCAAAGTAGTGGCCGTTAAAACGTTCGTGCAACCAATAACGCGCTTCGGGCTGCACCGCCCAATGTTCGAGCGATTTGTTGTTGGCAAACTTCCAGGGATTATAACTACCAGCCGCTTCGATGGAAAAGTGCCGGTTGAAGGCATACTCTACCCCCAAGTTAGGGGTCGTGGTAGCGTCGTAAAGTAAATTAGTCTTTACGGCAATCACTTGTGCTTGCATCAGCCATCCAAAGCTGGTAAGAATCATCGCTATCAAAAGTTTTCTCATAGATCTATATATTATCAAATCCGTTTTTAGCATCAAAAAGACTTGATTGCAAAGATAGATAAACCAAAAATACTTAACTATCTTTGTTGCATTAAAAATAAGATTAATTGGATGGGACGTCTGAAAATAATTACTTTTCTGTTTCTTATTGTGTCTGTATTTGCTTGTGATAATGACGAGCCGACACCTCAAACGAATAGCCGTACGGTACTTGTTTACTTGGCTGCCAACAATTCATTGAGTGGTTACGCGGATCTTAATATAGAAAATATGATGCAGGGAGCGGCCAATGGTAACTTGAATGGAGGTAACTTTTTGATCTATCTTGCTCCGCGGAATGGCGTGCCTCAACTCCTTCGGATTCGCCAGGATGCTGATGGTCAGATTGTGAAGGAAACGATTAAAACCTATCCGAAGCAAAACTCCGTATCGATAGACGTAATGCGTAATGTGATTACAGAGGTTATTACTGACTTCCCGGCAACTAGTTATGGTCTGGTTCTTTGGAGTCATGGCACTGGCTGGTTGCCCTCTAACGTATTGTCCGATGATATGCTTCGTTCGTTTGGGCAGGATGGTCAGAACTGGATGGAGTTGAATGAGCTGGCTCAGGCTTTGCCCGATCATCAGTTCAATTATATTCTCTTTGATGCTTGCTATATGGGTAGTGTAGAAGTGGCTTACGCCTTGCGAGCGAAAACCGAATATATATTGGCTTCTCCTACTGAGATAATGGCAGACGGCATGCCTTATCAATTGATTGTAAAGGATATGTTTGCAGAGACGCCTGGTTTAAAGCAGATTGCAGAGAAGTTCTATCAGTTTTACGACCAAAAGTCTGGAAATGGGCGTTCGGCCTCAATATCACTAATAAATACGGCTCACATGAATGAACTAGCTGCTTTGACGCGCGAAATTGTTCAGTCAAACAAGGAGGCCATTAATACACTTCCCTTAAATGTGATTCAACCATTGGATTATTTGGGTGGCACGCGTTACCATGCTTTCTATGATTATGATGATTACATCACCCGTCTGGCTACAGCGGAACAAGCTGCCCGCTTTACAAAATGTTTGGGGGATGTTATTGTTTATAAAGCAACGACTCCGAAAGCCTATTATTCTTATGGAGGTAATGGTCTTATTGTCTCCATAAACCATTTTAGCGGTCTGTCTGCCTATATTCCCCAAGTAAATTTGACGAAACTGAACAGTTGGTACGAATCGTTGGATTGGTATAAAGCCGTCTATAAATAAGAAATGGCTCGTGAGCCATTTCTTATCGCTCACGAGCCATTTTGGATTAGTTTATGGAGTTGTACTAGGCTTGATCCCAATATTCAGCATGGGATTCCATGCTGATTCAATATTTAAATTGATACACTGGTCAATGGATGATAGATCAACAGCAAAGTCATTATCTTCCGGAGTACCAGCACCTGGAGTTCCACCTTCTGTACAGTCAGGTCTTAATTTTTTACCAAGTGAATAGAAATCATTCGCTGCAAAATTTAATTGAGTAGTTCCTGACAAATTTATTACATTCCATGATTTTATTATTGTGTGGGCCGCGTCTTGAAGTTCTAAATTCATTGTACATGGGCCAACTGGTATAATATAATTACCTCCTAATTGGGTGTTAGGCAATTTTACAATTTTCGGTATTGTATTTCCTGTATAGTATCCATCCGGAGTTTTTGTCTGTCCAGAAAGTGCTATATTGATAAGATTATAACTTGATGATGAAGAAGTGCCTCCCGTACGATCATGTAAATTGATTTTCTTGTTAGAACCTGATATTTTTAAGCATATGTAGGCAACCTCTTTTCCTCCAATCGTTGCAGGGATATTCTTGAAATAACCCATTATACCGGCCACACTTCTTTTAAGCGTGATAGGTACACACTGAGCAAGCGGAGCAACCGTAAAGTCTTTATTGGCTGAAAAAATATCTGATACATCTTCTGAATTAGCAATTATAGCAGATATAGCAGTTTCCGAAGATAGTCCAACACCTAGCTCTGCAAAAGTATATAAGTCAGAGGCTGTTCGCCCAACAGCTATACATTTGTACTTGCCCGGAAGAAGTTGTACCGGAAATCTCTGGTCTTTTACTCCTGGTGCCCATACAACATCTTTCTTTGAATGATATACGTAATTAGCACCGGTAGTATTATTAAACATATAGAGCGCTATTCTTGTCACTTGATGTGCGCTGTCCTGACTGTAAATATTACCTTTCGTGAGAGGATTCAACCCGCTGTCTGTTGAAATTTGGAACGTTACGACACCTGATTCTGCAATCGGAGGCTGCATAATTTCTTCATCGTTAGAGCATGCTGTCATAAGCATTGCAACTAAGGCAAAACACATAATTCTTTTCATAATTAACAATTGATTAAATGATTACTAATATGATTAAAACAATCTATTATCTAATTTGTAGTTGATTGACGATTGTCCATTTACCATCAATAAAGAGACAAAGATTCCATACCTTTATTAGCGAGTCGAAGTCCACCTTTACCCGTGTTACCTCGTTTCGGCGAAAGAATAATGGTATGTCAGGCAGACGAATAGTTGAAGGTTCCTTCTCTCCACTGATAAGTTGCAGGCTGAGCATAGTCGTGTTTTTATCCACTGAGGGTGCAAGCACCGTTTCCAGCATAGGAGCAACCGGAGAGGTTTTGCTGACAGACGTATTTCCTCTATATTCAAAGCGATGACTTACTGATTCATAAAGCGGAGAAAGAGATTGCTTGATCTGCGTAATTTCAGGAGGGAAATTGTCGCAAATCAATACTAATTTACCTTTTGTTCTTTCGAGTAGGAGTGTTGTTGTTTGGAAAGTAGTAGAGAGCTCCAACGTATCCATTGCCAAATAAAGGTCGGTGTGTTCTGCCTGATTGTAATGCAGATAACCCGCTGGAACTTCAGCCATCATGTTTCCCCAAACGGTAAGTGTGTACTTACCGAACGGGATGTTCTCCAAGTATATGGTATGGTAGTCGTTATTATGATCTACCGGCATGACGTCTGACTTTAGGATTAATTCGTCCGAATCGAGCTTGCGCAACTCGTAGTATACGCTACTTAAATAAGATTTAAAAGGAAGCCCTTCATCTACCCAGCCTGATTGTTTTGTCTGGTCAACGTTAAAGTAATTTTTATCCTTCACAAAAACCTGCACCAAATATTGATCCGGAGGGCATTCAGGCAGATTCTCACCGCAACAACTTTGCAAAGTCAATGCGAGTAACAAGCAAAAATATAAAGCTAACTTATCCATAGTCAAAAGGTTTTAGCGATCAGACAATAGAAAAACTCAGTACCACTTCTGTTGAGTTTCTTAAACAAGCATAGCTTTTGGTTTGTTCCGAATAAAAATATATATTATAATTTGATAGTACTTGGATGGAATATGCACTTGCTGCATGAATAGATGAGTTGCTATCCAGAGTGACCTTAAAATAGAAATATCCGAATCTCCTTTCACAGGCATAACATCTTAACGAACTGCATGTTACGGTGAAACGTGAAATAAGGAGGTGCTTTCACGAGCACCTCCTTATTCAAACCATCGGTATTACCTGATACAAATTCCCTAACCGGGTATGTTTACGTTCAATCCCCAATGTTAAAAGATAACATAGGTGATTCGCTTAAATAACATAGGTGATTCATATGATTCACATAGGTGATTTATGAAAAATGCACTATCTTTGTATTAATAATTACCGAAAGAAATACGGGCTGAATCCATCCACTTTAAATCGGTAGCGCGCCTGGATTTCCAAAGCCTCTGTGGATATACCCGGACAACCGCAATAGACGGCTGAAAGAACTTTTTAGACCAGCATAAATTGTGTAATATTGGCTTT
>JAVVRI010000114.1:3329-9857 GCA_036654795.1 Tannerellaceae bacterium | reverse complement strand
TGGATGAGCGTAGATTTAAATAGCAACTACAAATTTAGTATAAAGCATCAAGTAATACGTAAATGCCGTTTCTTTCCTCTTCGGTTAGTGCTTCTCGACTGCCCCCATGCAATTGATATAAACAACAACGCTTTTCCAAAGAAAGGGTGCAAGCGTATATTAGTTTCATGCCGATGAAACTAAAGTTTCAATACGGTGAAACAAAAGTTTCATAGGCATGAAACAAAAGTTTCACCTAAATATTTTTTGCTGAAACTGGATAATAACTATTTAAGCAAACTTCTCAAAAATCAGATGCGTTTGCATTGAAAAATAGGATTGTATGCCGATGTTTGAATAGCCATGAGTAAAAGCACACATTTTAGCGGACAGCCGCTGGTCGTGATGAATCATGCGTTTCGATTCATTGCGTGAGATAACAGCCTCTTTACAGGCAGAAGCACGCAAATTATGATAACAATGAACTTTCGGTTGAGCCTGATGGTGGACTTTTAATCCGAAAAGCGTTCACAATCCTTTAATAAGAACATTTACACCTTTAAAAAGACCTTTTAAAACTAGGCATCTGACTATAACTTTGCAGCATTAATAAATTAATCAGTTAGATCATGAAAAATTTGAATGTTTTAGTGGCTTTTTTGGGTGGTACAGCAGTTGGTACAGTATTAGGCTTACTATTTGCACCGGAAAAAGGAGAGAATACCCGCATCATTATTGCAGAAAAGATGAAGGAGCAAAAAGGTAGACTTTTGAGTAAGAAAGAAATAGAAGAATTGGAAGAGTAGCTATTTGTTTTTTAAGGCGTGAATCCCATCACTTCTCGTAGGAGAAGTGATGGGATTCTTATTATTCATCTATTTATTACTCTTATATTCCGTCGGCGTTATGCCAAATATCCGTTTGAAAAATTTGCCAAAAGCTGACTGATCTGAAAAACAGAATAGATTACCCACCTCTTGAATACAAGGATTCTTACGGATGAGAATATAAGGTATCATAATGATGCGGCCTCCTACTCTTCTATAAATTTCTTTGGAGACATCCCCGTCACCCGCTTAAAATACTTGCCAAAGAAGGTTTGCGTGGAGAAGTTGAGGCGGTAGGCAATCTCCTGAATACTTAGTCCGGAGTGTTTAAGCAATGTTTTAGCTTCAAGAATGACGTATTCGTCAATCCATTCGGCAGCTGTCTTTCCACTATACTCGCGAATCAGACAGGAAAGGTAGTTGGCGGTGAGATTCATCCGCTCGGCATAGAACTTCACGGAGCGTTCTTGATTGTGGTGTTGTGACAAGAGCTGCATAAAGGTGTCGAACACGTTTTCACTTCTTGATTGACGGCTGACAGCAGATACCTCTGTTTGCTGGTGGCAACCGATAATTTCATCCAGTTTGAAAAGCAGGGCATAGATTAGTCCGCGCATGATATATCCTTTGCGTGTGTCGGCCGACTGCATGATGTCCTCTATTAGAAAATAGAACTTCTCCAGCGAGCGGATTTCTTCGATAGAGAGCGACATCCCCGGGTTGCTTTTTACATACATATATAAGGAAAGCACCTCACGGAGTTCAATCTTTATCTTCCTAAAAAAAGCTTCAGTGATAAATATAGGATGGACGACAAAGTTTTGTGAGCGGGTAATCTGAACAATATTTTCGGGTACGTTGAGCATCAGCATGCCTGCTTTGATGGTGTGGTTGCGTAGGTTGATTTGAATATCAGCTTCTCCTTTGATGCAGAGCATCACCATAAAAGCGGAGAGCCTACACGGGTGATCGAATAGCTCCATGTTATACTCTACATTGCTTGCCAGAATGATGTCGTTGTCCAATATGCTCATTGGAATATCATTATCCTTCAATTGGGAGACTGATATGGCCTTTATCTCTTTACTTTCCATGCTGCTTATTTGTTAATTGATTGCAAATCTATGCTATTTTGTTTTATCCGGCAAGTCTAATATTTCCAAATTCGTTATTTAGAACATTCGGCACTTTAAATTGGCCTTTTTTTCCACTTGTGGCGACTCTATCTTTGCAGCGTCTTAGAAAAACAATTTAGATAATAGTATAAATTCATGGAACAAAAAAGCAACATTGGTCTTGGCCTAAAGACCATCTCCCTGATCCTCATTCTTACAGGATGCTCCGGGACAGAGAAAAAGGAGACTGCCTCGGCAGCTATCCCGGTAAGAACAATCCTCCTCAGCGACAAAGCTCACATGGCGGCAAACAGCTATGTGGGCACGGTGAACAGCAGCGTGCAAGCTGACTTGGGCTTTCAAGTACCCGGACAAGTGAAGTCCGTGAAAGTAACCGAAGGGCAAGCCGTACGCAAAGGACAATTGCTGGCCGAGTTGGAGTGCGACAACCTGACCAGTAGCTACGAAGCCGCACAAGCCTCCCTCCATCAGGCAGAAGATGGATACAAACGGCTGAAAGCCTTGTACGATAATGGTAGCCTTCCCGAAGTGAAGTTGGTAGAGATACAGACACAACTCGAACAAGCCAAATCCATAGCCAGCATCTCTGCCAAGAACCTGAAAGAGGCACGACTAATAGCACCGTTCGATGGTGTAATCACAGCCAAAAGACTGGAGTCGGGCGAAATGGTGCTACCTGCCACCAAGCTGTTCACCCTTTCAAGGTTGAAACCGCTCGAGGTCAAAGTGTCTGTTCCCGAAAACGAAATAGCCGCCATAACCATCGGTTCACCATGCACGCTAACAGTAGATGCTGCCGGGGGCCGAGAATTGACGGGACGGGTAGCGGAAAAGAACGTCATCGCCAACCGTATTTCGCACACTTATGAAGTGAAGATACGCTTCGACGAAGAGCCGCAAAGCGTGATGCCCGGTATGGTGTGCAGCGTCAGCTTACAAGGAAACGGCAACCCGTCCGTCCTCACCCTGCCTGCCCGTGTGATACAAATGGATGCCGACGGACGGCACTTTGTGTGGTGCGTTGAGAATGGCACCGCCCATCGGAAACTCATCGCCGTGGGACAGTTGATGCCGCAGGGCGTAGAGATCATCAGCGGTCTTACCACCGCCGACCAAGTGATTGCCGACGGAAGCCACAAAGTATGCGAAGGTGCTCAAGTAAACCCCATGTAAGTCATGAAAAAGAAAGGAAGTATTATTGAATGGGCGATGCGGTATCATAAGCTGATGATGCTGCTTATTGGAATACTCGTAGTGCTGGGAGCAGTCAGTCTGGCGGTGATGCCAAAGCAGGAGTTTCCCGACATTATAATCCGGCAAGGACTGGTGGTAGGCGTCTACCCCGGAGCTACCTCTGCCCAAGTGGAAGAGCAGTTGACCAAGCCGCTCGAAGAGTTTCTCTTCACCTTCAAGGAGGTGAAACGGAAGTATACCTATTCCAAGTCACGCGACGGCATTGTTTACATCATGGTGATGCTCGAAGACGATGTAACGAATAAGGACGAAGTGTGGTCGAAGATCAAACACGGACTCACGTTGCTCAAACCCTCACTACCTTCGGGCGTGCTGGCAGTAGTGGCAAACGATGATTTCGGTGATACCTCTACCATTCTGCTCTCGCTGGAATCAGAAACTAAGACCTATCGCGAACTGAAAACCTATATGGAAGACCTGGAGAACCAGTTGCGCCGTATTCCCTCCATTTCGAACCTCCGTCGGGTAGGTGTGCAGCAGGAGCAGATAGCCGTACGACTCGACAACGATAAGCTGGCCGCCTACGGTCTCGACCGCAAACTGATTGCCTCTACGCTCTTTGCCCAAGGTATCAATCTCTCGGGTGGTGCTGTAGAGGGCGAAACGAGGGATATGCCTATCCACGTGGCTACCTCCTATAACTCGGAGTACGAGATTGCGCAACAAATTATTCACAGCGATCCGGCAGGAAACGTGGTGCGTCTGAAAGATGTAGCGGAGATCGTCCGCGAATACAAGACACCGGAAAGCTACGTGACCTACAACGGCCGTAAGTCTCTCATTCTCTCCCTCGAAATGCGCGAAGGACAGAACGTGGTGGAGTTCGGACGTGATGTAGACCAGGTTTTGAACACCTTCAAAGCCCAACTGCCCGGCGACATGACGATGGAGCGCATCGTAGATCAGCCTAAGTTGGTAGATGGCTCGGTGAACTCCTTCCTGCGCGACCTGCTACTCTCAATCATAGTCGTAGTGATCGTTATGATGCTACTCTTCCCCTTCCGATCCGCTATTGTGTCGGCTATTTCTATTCCGATCTGTATTTTCATCTCGATAGCGGTGATGTATATCTGCGGCATTCCGATCAACACCGTAACACTGGCTGCGCTGATTGTGGTACTGGGTATGTTGGTCGATAATTCCATCATCGTGGTGGATGCCTATCTGGAGAAGATCGGGCAGGGAATGTCACGCTGGGGAGCCGCCATCACCAGTGCGCAATACTATTTCCCCTCTATCGCTCTGGCTACACTCTGCATCTGTGCCATCTTCTACCCGACACTGATTACGGCTACGGGAATTATTTACGACTTCGTAAGGTACTTCCCCTACACTTTGACCATCACTCTCGTGGTGTCGCTTGCCGTAGCAATGCTCTTTACCCCTTATACCGAGTTTCTGCTCATTAAAGAAGGATTACATGCGAAGTAAAAGAAAGGTTTCAATCTGATCGACATCGTAAAAGCGGGCTATGAAACACTGTTGAAGCTTGTCTTTCGCTTCCCTAAAACGACCATTTCTCTGGGTATCGCCTCGGTGGCAGGAGCCGTGTGGATGATGGCAGGGATGAACGTTCGCATGCTCCCCATTGCCGACCGCGACCAGCTGGCGG
Organism: Tannerellaceae bacterium; assembly: GCA_036654795.1. Lineage (GTDB taxonomy): Bacteria > Bacteroidota > Bacteroidia > Bacteroidales > Tannerellaceae > JAVVRI01. The sequence continues at coordinate 5,049 of JAVVRI010000114.1, read as the reverse complement.
TAGAGATCTACCTGCCTCATGGCACGTCGCTCGACCAGACGGGAGCTGTGTGCGACAGCCTCTACACCTTGCTGAAGGACGACAAACGAATTGTTTCCGTCACCTCCTTTGTCGGCTCGGCTTCCCCGCGCTTCCAAGCTACCTATACCCCCAATTATCCAGGCAAAAACTATGCACAGTTCATCATCAATACCACCTCCACTAAGGCTACCGAAGAGGTACTCGATACCTACTCCGACCGCTATGCCAACTACTTCCCCCAAGCCTACGTCCGCTTCAAACAGTTGGACTATCAGGTGACTTACGCTCCGCTCGAGGTTCGCTTTCAGGGCAACGACATCGCTGCGCTGAAACGTGCCGGCGATACGCTGCTCACCGAACTGCAAAAGATAGAGGGACTGACGTGGGTACACTCTTCTTTCGAAGGAGCACAACCTTACTTACAAACAGAACTCGACCCGGTGAAGTCGGCTCAGTTGGGCATCACCAAGGCAATGCTATCCACCGACCTTGCACTGCGCTACACCGGTCTGCCTTTAGGTGAACTATGGGAGGGAAACTATGCGTTGCCTGTCTGCCTGAAATCAGACAATGGTGTTCGTGCAGACCGCTTCGATGGTGTAGCGGATGCGTATGTCTCTACCGCTGTGCCCGGCATTACCGTTCCCCTGCGGCAGGTAGCCACCGTCACCCCGGCTTGGCAAGACGGACAAATACTCCGATTTAACGGCTCGCGCACGCTGAGTGTTTTTGCAAACATGAAGCGCGGATACAATGAAGGGCAAATGTTGTCCGAAATCCGTCGGGTAATGGACAATACGGTGGTTCCCACCCTGCCCGAAGGTGTGCGTTATGAATATGGAGGTGCGTATGAGATAGACGGTGAGATACTGCCGCCCGTCGTGAAAGGGGTACTGGGTGCGTTATGCGTCATCTTCATCTTCCTGCTACTGAATTTTAAGAAGCTAAGCCTCTCGCTTGTCTCGTTAGCCTCGCTCTCGCTCTGCTTGATTGGTGTAGCTGTGGGGCTGAAAGTGGCGGGGATGGATATTGGCGTCACCTGTGTGCTGGGTATTGTCAGCCTGATGGGTATTGCTGTGCGCAACGCCATCATCATGTTTGAGCATGCCGAACAGTTGCACCATGGCCGTAAGTTTACCGCCCGCGATGCAGCCTTCGATGCCGGACGTCGCCGGATGTTACCCATCTTCCTCACCTCCGCCACCACAGCCGTAGGGGTTATTCCGATGATTTTGAGTGGCAGTTCGCTCTGGGCACCGATGGGTGTGGTAATCTTTGCGGGGACAATTGCCTCGACACTACTTATCGTAACCGTACTGCCTGCCGTTTACTGGAAGATCTACGGAGACAAATAACTACTACCAAACAAAAAAGAAAGAAAATGAAACAAAAGATAGTTCTAAGTCTTTGCCTTGCCGTCCTTATGGGTACGGCAACGGCACAAGCGCAAGTTTATACCCTCGATGCCTGCAAACAGATGGCGCTCGACAATAACGCCCGCAGCCGCAACAGTCTGCTCGACATCGAAGCCGCCCGGCAAGAAAAAAAGGAGGTATTCACAAAATACTTCCCGTCTATCTCCGCTACCGGCGTAGCCTTCCAAGCAAACGACCCGATTATAAACACGGTTCTCCCGCTACCCGAAATGATGCTGCCTATCCAACTATTCGAAGACGGACTGATCGGTATGGTTACTGCC
>JAVVRI010000114.1:0-3319 GCA_036654795.1 Tannerellaceae bacterium | reverse complement strand
ACTGCCATGCAACCCATCTTTGCCGGAGGCAAAATTGTAAACGGTAACCGTCTGGCGCAAGTCGCCATTGATGCAGCTCAGCTACAGCATAACCTGTCGAAAGAAGAGGTACTCCTGAAAACCGAACGCTACTACTGGCAGATTGTATCCATCAAAGAACACCTCATGACACTGAGTAGTGTCGATACCTTGTTGGCTCGTATCCATATCGATGTGCAGAAGGCTGTCGAAGTAGGCATCACATCTGCCAACGACCGCCTCAAAGTAGAACTGCAACAGAACCAGATGGCAAGCAACCGGCTTGAACTGAACAATGTGCTTTTGCTCTCAAAGATGCTGCTGGCGCAATATATCGGCTTGCCGATGGACGCATTGGAAAGTCTTGACATAGCTTGTCCGGTGCTGGACGACCGCGAAAAGGCGACGGACTATTTCGTGATGTACCAAGAGGTCCTCACCAATCTCTCTTCTTACCAACTGCTGGATAAGAACATCGAAGCCACTCGCCTCGAAACCCGCATGAAGCGAGGCGAGTATCTGCCCACAGTAGCTATTGGTGCCTCCTATTTCAATGAAGACGTGGCAATAGGTAAGCACACCAACCACACCATGATTGGTGCCACAGTAGCTATCCCTCTGAGCGGTTGGTGGGGAGGCTCTCACGCCATCAAAAAGAAAAAGATAGCCGAACGAAAAGCCCTCAATGAAAAGGAAGACCTCTCCGGCCAACTCGTTCTGAAGATGCAGCAGACGTGGAACTCGCTTACCGAAGCCGAGCAGCAGATTGCACTCGCTAAATCGGCAGTGGGTCAATCCACAGAGAACCTACGCATGAACCGCGACTACTACAACGCCGGCACGGCACCGCTCTCCGACCTGCTCGATGCACAAACCCTCTATCAGCAAACCTGCAACCGCCTAACCAATGCCCAGGTAGACTTCAGGATGAAACTACGCGAATACCTCACGGCAACAGGACGGGGATTGTGAAATCCGAATAAAACGCACTCATAAATATGAAACAACAATCTATATTGCTTCTTCTCTTGCTCTGTCTCAGCCTCGACGGCATGGCGCAGCGCAAGAAAGTAGGGCTGGTATTGGGAGGGGGCGGCGCCAAAGGTGCCGCCCATGTCGGTGTATTGAAGGTACTTGAAGAAGCTGGTATCCCTATTGATTACATTGCCGGAACCAGCATTGGTTCTATTGTGGGCGGACTCTATTCCGTGGGCTATAGCGTTACTGAGCTCGACACTCTGTTTCGTACGCAGAACTGGATTTCCCTATTGAGTGACCAAGTACAGCGTCGTCATCGCTCTTTCGCAGCCAAAGAGATGCGGGAAAAATATTTAGTGAGCTTACCTTTCTCGAAAGACCAGAAAACGGAACTTCCCGCAGGGGTAATGTCAGGACAAAATATATACAACCTGTTTTCGGATATGACCATCGGCTACCACAATGTGGCCTCGTTCGACAGTCTGCCCATCCCCTTTGCCTGCGTAGCGGTTGATTTGGTTTCGGGACGTCCGGTGATACTCAATAAAGGTTCTCTGCCGCTTGCCATGCGCGCCAGTATGTCCATCCCCGGCATCTATGCGCCCATCGAAACGGACGGAATGGTGTTGATCGATGGTGGCGCGCTCAACAATCTGCCCACCAACGTTGTCCGCGCAATGGGAGCCGACATCCTCATTGGTGTCGACCTGAGTAATGGTTGGAAATCGGCAGACCAAGTGAAGACGATGTTCGGCATGATAGACCAAATGGTCAACATCATGGGGGAGGAAAATTATCAGCAGAACAAGGCAGATCTCGACCTCTACCTCAATCCCAACCTGCAAGGCTACACAGCCGCTAACTTCACCAACACCGACATCAGCGTGATGATGCAACGTGGCGAACGCGAAGCACGTGCCAAGTGGAATGAACTGATGCTGCTAAAAAAGCGTATTTACCTTGATGGGGCAGCTCCGGCCGAGCAGCCCCATCGTCATGGCTATTCTGCACCCGACTCCATGACTATTGCTCACATTCTTTTCGAAGGCATCTCCCCTGAAAACGAAGTATGGATACGCAAGCGTATCGACCTTACTCAGCATACAGCCATCACAATCAGAGAGATTAACAACGCCATCAGCACGCTATATGGCACCGATTTGTTTGCCAAAGTGGAGTATCGGATAACGACCGGAACCCCCTCGGATCTTCTTTTCACTTTGAAAGAGAAGCCGAAGAATCAGCTCAACATAGGCTTTAGATTCGACTCCGAGGATATGGCTTCTATTTTGCTCAACACCTCCTTCAGCAACCTACTCGGACGCGGCTCCTCTCTTGCTGCCACTACGCGACTGAATCAAGATCCGTACCTGCTGCTGTCTTGTCAGTTGGGTAGTAATTGGAGCCAAAAGTTTGAGTTGTCGTATCTGTTGAAGTTTAATGACTTTCGCCTCTATTCCGACCAAAAAAAACTTGGGACACCGTCATTCATCTCTCAGTCTGCCAAACTCAGTTACTCGAACACCTATCATGCGCTACGTTTCAAGGCAGGGCTTTGTTACGAACTCTTCAGCTACAATGACCCGCTTTATACTCCCGCCTATCAGCCGGTGGAGGTAACGCCCGAAGGTTTCTTTTGTTACTTTGGTTCGTTGAAATACGACAATCTCGATCAGAAGTATTATCCGACCAGAGGTGTCTATGCTCATATGCAAGGCGAAGTGTTTACTGATAATCTTTTCACTTACCAAGGTGACGCTCCCTTTGCTACCGTGATGTTCAATTTTACCACCGCCTTATCGGCTACCGACCGCTTTTGTGTGTTACCCTCCTTACAAGGTCGTTTCTTGATTGGCGACCATATTCCACCCATTTATCAAAATCACCTGGGTGGAAACATAGGTGGTCGCTACCTTCCTCAGCAGATGGCATTCTCCGGTATCCGCTATATGCAGGTGTTCGATGATGCCGTGTTCCTTGCCAAACTGGCACTGCGCTACCGCATCGGCTCCGGCCACTACATCAGCGCCTCTGGAAACTACGCTCGCGAAAGCGACCGCTTCCTATCTCTACTCGATGGTAGTAATGCGTGGGGCACTGCTTTACGGTATTCCTATAGTAGCATCATTGGTCCCATTGGTCTGGAGGTCAACTACTCCAATCGGGGCGAGAAGGTTGGTGTGTACTTCAATTTAGGATATGATTTTTAATGTATAAACTAACGAATCCACAGAATAAGGTAAATAACAAAGATCCACTGACAGCAGCAGCCAGTGGATTTTTGTTATTCGGCATTTTATTTTACTTACGATATTCACTTGGA
>JAVVRI010000113.1:0-9952 GCA_036654795.1 Tannerellaceae bacterium | reverse complement strand
TAGCATATAAGAAAAAAAGTAAGACGCCCTGTCCTTCCCATTAATATACTGCACGTTAGAGCTAGCACACCTGCATGCAGTACCGTAGAACGGATCACGCCCGAGCCAGTTCTTTCAACGCTATATCGCTCACCTTGTAACGATACTTAACAAACTCCGATAAGTGGCAAAATTATTACTTGTAGTTTTCCCGACTTCATTCTCGTTTCAAACTGCCGCCTAAATCGCTCTCTTACAACCTTCTTTCTGCGTCCTGCACTCAGTCTCAGTTTTATTTCTTATCTTTGCCACCCCATAAATGCTATTAATTGAAACAATTATAATGAATAAGATTGTAAGTAAAGAACATTTCTCGGCGAACGTAGTGAAGTTGGAGGTGGAAGCCCCGTTGATTGCCCGCTCGCGCAAGGCTGGTCACTTCGTGATCGTCAAAGTAGGAGAGAAAGGTGAGCGCATCCCACTGACCATCGCCGGTGCAGATACGGTACGAGGAACGATTACCCTCGTTATTCAGGCTGTGGGCGGTTCGTCCAAGAAGATCTGTGCGTTGGAGGTGGGCGATTACATCACCGACCTTGTTGGTCCGCTTGGCCAGGCCACGCATGTGGAGAAGGTTGGCACCGTTGTCTGTGCCGGTGGAGGTGTGGGGGTTGCCCCGCTGCTTCCGATTGTTGAGGCGATGCATCGGGCGGGCAATCGCGTGATTGTTGTCCTTGCTGCCCGCACCAAGGACTTGGTGATTCTGGAGGAGCAGATGCGCGCCAATTCCGATGAGGTGATCGTGATGACGGACGACGGTTCGTCCGGTAACAAAGGTTTGGTGACGAACGGTGTGGAGGCTGTCATCCAAAGAGAAAAGGTAGATTTCTGTGTTACCATCGGTCCTGCTATTATGATGAAGTTTGTTGCCGCCCTAACGAAGAAGTACGAAATACCTACTGTCGCTTCGCTGAACACGATTATGGTGGACGGTACCGGTATGTGTGGCGCTTGTCGCATTACGGTAGGAGGAAAGACAAAGTTCGTCTGTGTGGACGGCCCTGAGTTCGACGCCCATCAGGTGGACTTCGACGAGATGATCATGCGCCTCGGTGCATACAAAGATGTAGAACAGAAGTAACAAAACCACGAATCAAGCTATGACAACAGAAGAACTGATAGCCGCCCGCCGCGCCGAACCTTGGCGGGAAGCGCTCCGCAAGAGCAAAAAGAATAAAGAGCGTACGGATATTCCCCGCATCGCCATGAACGAACTAGATGCTGAGTACCGCAGCCATACCCGCTTGGAAGAGGTCAACCTTGGCCTTACGAAAGAGCAGGCCATGCAGGAAGCTGTGCGCTGCTTGGACTGTCCGAACCCAACTTGTATGACCGGCTGTCCGGTTAGCATCAACATACCTACTTTCGTCAAGCACATTGAGTGCGGCGAGTTGCTCGAAGCTGCTCGTACATTGAAGGAAACCAGCGCTCTGCCTGCCGTCTGTGGTCGCGTTTGTCCGCAGGAAAAGCAGTGCGAAAGCCAGTGTATTTATACGCAGAAGTTGGGTAAGCCCGCCGTAGCCATTGGCTATCTGGAGCGCTTTGCTGCCGATTATGAGCGCGAGAGCGGGAATGTCTCTGTCCCCGAAGTGGCTGTTTCGAATGGCATCAAGATTGCCGTGATCGGCTCCGGCCCGGCCGGGCTTTCTTTTGCCGGAGACATGGCCAAGCGTGGTTACGATGTGACCGTTTTCGAGGCGCTTCACGAGATTGGCGGCGTGCTCAAGTATGGCATTCCGGAGTTCCGCCTCCCTAACCATATTGTGGATGTCGAGATAGAAAGCCTTCGCAAGATGGGTGTCCGCTTCATCACGAATTGCATCATCGGCAAGACCATCAGTTACGAAGATCTTCATACGGATGGTTTCAAAGGCATTTTTGCTGCCAGTGGTGCCGGCTTGCCTAACTTTATGGGCATACCGGGCGAGAACCTGATCGGTGTGATGTCCTCCAATGAATACCTGACCCGCGTCAACTTGATGGATGCAGCTAATCCGGAGAGCGATACCCCTGTGCTGAAAGGCAAACGTGTTGCTGTAATTGGTGGTGGCAATACGGCGATGGACTCCGTCCGTACGGCTCGTCGCTTAGGAGCCGAACGCGCCGTTATCGTCTATCGCCGCAGTGAAGAGGAGATGCCCGCTCGTTTGGAAGAGGTGAAGCACGCCAAAGAGGAGGGTATCGAGTTCCTCACTCTTCATAATCCCATCGAATACTTAGGCAACGAGCGTGGCCGCGTGACGCACATGAAGCTTCAGAAGATGGAGCTGGGCGAACCGGATGCTTCCGGCCGTCGTCGTCCTGTTGCTATAGAAGGCGCCATCGAGACACTCGAAGTGGACGAGGTGATCGTCAGCGTAGGTGTCTCTCCGAATCCCCTTATTCCAAGCTCCTTTCACGGTCTGGAGGTAAGTCGTCGCGGCACGATTGTGGTGGATGACATGAGTATGCAGTCCGCCCTTCCTGATGTGTACGCCGGTGGCGACATCGTTCGTGGTGGTGCCACCGTTATTCTAGCCATGGGCGATGGTCGTAAAGCTGCCGCTGCCATGGACGCTGCGCTGCAAAAGTAAAGAGTCGAAAAGACTTCTTTGCCTTCAATTATAAGCCACAAAATGGCTCGTTAGCAAAAAAAATGGCTCGTTAGCTATATTTTTTTGCTAACGAGCCATATTTTTTTGCTGCCGACCTATTATTTCAACGGATCAAACACCCCACCGTCCCAGTTATTGTTTTGTTTCAACTTCGGGTTAGCATCCAGATGCCTCCTCGGTATGGCATAGAAATAATACTGATCTTTCAGGTTGTAAGAGTATTGTGGTGTAACCTCAACAATCTTGGGCTCAAACTTCGTCCATACGGCGTTGATGTCGTCGGTAATTACAGGAAGGCTTTCGCCCGGACGCAGCCACGTCTGGATGCCATACTGTTTCTTCTGACTGTTTACAATGTCAAAGCGCCTCCATCTTCTTAAATCATCCAAACGTTTGCTTTCAAAAAGGAACTCCACAAAGCGTTCTTTAATATAACGCTCGCGTATTTCTGCCTGTGCAGTTTCTTTAATCCCATAGCGGTTGTCACTGCCGGGCAGAATGTTTGCACGTTTGCGGATAGCAAACAAAACGGAAAGTGCTTCGTCGGTCTTGTTAAGTTCATTGGCACATTCGCCATAATTCATCAAAACTTCAGCAAAGCGGATTTCAACCCAATCCACCGTAGCGTCATAGACGGTCGATTTAGTAATGTTCGGGTCTAGGCTCTTTTTGCATAGGAAGCCGGTATTTATAGGGTCGAAGTTCTCTCCCGGATTATGTATTGGAAACTCGATAGACATACCTTTACTATCGCGTCCTGTCCAAATGTGTTCACCGCTTTTCAGCTCCTTGATGTTATAATCACTACCATTGTATGCGATTGTGGCATAAAAACGGTCGTCACGGTGCTTGAACAAGGTGTCATAGGCACATTTCTTCGGATCGAAATCGGAACCGTCGCGCATTGGGAAGGTGTTTACTGTGTTCATTAGCGGCAGGTTGCGCGCTACGTCTCCTCTGGTGTACGACATGGCTCGGATGCCATTCTGCCCATACTTGTGGTCTGGGGCGAAAAACTGGTTGAGCATGATCACTTCTTCGTTTCGTTCGGTGTACCAGATGTTGGCGTAGCTAGGAAACAGATTTTTGCCCTGTCCCTTCAAATAGTCTACGGCATTCTTATTGGCATCGTAAGCAGCCTGCCAACGTTTCGCATCTCCATTGGGGGTAAACAACGGACTTGCCCAGAACAAGAGTACTCTTCCCTTGAAAGCCATGGCGGCACCCTTATCTATCCGTCCGTAAGCATTGCCGTCCCACTTATCGGGTAAGGAAGCAATGGCAGCGTCCAAGTCTTTTACTATTTGTTCGAAGCAAGCACTCGTTGTGGCTCTTTCCACAAATAAAGACTCCGTGTTTGCTACATCTTGTGGTTCCAGAATAAGAGGAACACCTCCATATCCTTTTACCATGCTAAAGTAGCACCAAGCTCTCCAAAACAAGGCCTGCCCTTCCCATTGAGGTATGCTTTTGTCGAACGTTGTTGTTTTGATGTTTTTTAAGAAGAGGTTAATCTTCTCAATCGCTGTATACGGCCAATTGTCCCAAGAATCGATGGTAGCTGTGCCTTGTAGGAATTCGTTCATCGATGCTCTTGAATCGGGGGCTTCGTCTGACGACGCTCCGTCATACGACCAGCCCGGCATCAATGAGCCATGTATGTCGTTTATTACTGCGTCAATCATTTTTTCGTTTTGCCAGACATCGCTGGGGGTGATAGCTGAGAAATCTTCTTTATCCAATACCGAAGTACAAGAGGTGTGTAAAAGCAAGCCTATGGCAAACAGGCCTATATAATATCTTTTCATATTCATCACAATTTATTAAAATGTTAGATCTAAGCCAAAATTAAACGTTTTCATGTTTGGATATGATCCACTTGAAGGCAACTCCGGGTCCCAATAATCAAACTTGGTGAATGTAAGTAAATTGGTTGCAGAGAAGAACACACGTGCAGATCCAATAAACTTAAGAGGACTCAAAATGGATTGAGGGAATGAATAGCCCAGGTTGATATACCGCATCTTTATGAAGCTGGCATCATGAATCGTAAAAGTAGATGTCTGATCATAGCTCTTAAATTCATCGGCTGCTTTCGGACTTGGAAAAGGAGCGTCAGGATTCTCTTCCGACCAGTGGTTTAGCCACTTGGCAGGCATTCTGTTCCATTCGTTCATAGCTAGGTAACGCCAATCCAATCCTCTCTTATATCCAAAGTCGCCTTGAAAGAGCGTTTCGAAGGTAATGCCTTTCCATTCGAATCCTAAGGTTAGACCGGCCGAAACGGGAGGGGTAGAGTGTTTAGACAGTACGTCTTGGTCATACGTATCAATCTTACCGTCCGGGTTGCCTTGAGGGCCACTTAAATCCTTATACATTAACATTCCTTTTTCTAATGGGTTTCCAAAGACTGTAGTCTCATGGTCTGCACCATACAATCCTTTATAGTAGCTGTTTATATCATCCAAATCCTGTTGCGTACGGATAATTCCGGCATCTCTGTATCCTTTGATGTATCCGATTGGTCGTCCGATCGGATTGTCATAGTCGGGAGCATCTGTTGGGAAGTCTTTAACGTTTACCTTATTGGCTGAGTAGGAGAATACCCCTTTTACGTAATAGTTGAAATTACGGACTTTGTTTTTGTAGCTAACCTCAAAGTCGAAACCTGTTGCTTTCACCTTACCATAGTTTTCTTTAGGCATTGCGAAGCCGAACGAAGTAGGTAAAGAGAGTATTCTTTCTCCAAGTATGTCGTATGTGTTTCTGATCCAGTAATCGGCGCTGAAGGTAAAATGTTCCTTCCAATACAAATCGGCACCAATATTGTACGACATGGACTTCTCCCAAGTTACCAACGGATTGACCACGCCTCCGAACTGGATTCCGGGATTAGTAGAAGGACTTGTGCCCAGATAAGCGTTCGATCCTGTCTTATAGGATTCCTGCCACTGCCAACCGATAATGTCGTCGAAACCCGTTAAGCCGGCTGATCCTCTTAGCTTCAACATCTCGATAGACTCAGAGTGGAAGAAGTTCTCTTTCGAAATCACCCACGCTGCCGATGCGGCGGGGAAGTACCCATATTGCTTTCCTTTTGGGAAGTTCATCGAACCATCCACGCGCAAAGAGGCGTTTAATAGGTATTTATTATCGTATCCGTAATTCACTTGACCGATATAAGACAAACGACCATTCTCGGCTTCGCTTCCGCCAACCCATGAATCACTGCGGGCAGAACTCGTAGCAAACCACTGGTCTTTGACGAGGATAGGAAACGTTTCGCGTCCTCCGTTAAAATCACGCCCCCAGCCCTCTTTTTGTTCATAAACGAGCAAAGCAGCCAAATCGTGCTTACCAAAAGTCCGAGCGTAATCCAATTGCAGATTCAACTGGTATCCTTTTGTTCGGTTACTCATTTGGCTCATATATTCCTTTCCGGGTTCAGCGCTTTGGGCAGTACCGATTACTTCGTCCGTCCAGATGTGTCCATTTGTACCTTCTCTTTTTACTTGATATAACGTTTGTTTCTTTGAGAAGGTCTTGTTGTAATCATTCTTATAGTTATAGGCAAACTGTACTTTTGCTTTTAGCCCTTTAACAAAGGGTACGGAATACTCCATGCGGAGTAAGGTTTCCGTGATTTGGTCCTCGTTTGTGGAGTAACCAGCGTTTTCTTTGTTCGAGAACTCACCTATATTACCAATCCAACCCCAGTCGACAGGTTTGCCATCGCTCGTTTTGATTCTCTTTTCCGGCTCGATGCAAAGCATGTGCGTGTAGATCCCAGACAAGTCGTCATCCCAGTTGCCGTACGTAATATTGTTTTTGTTTCCATACGAAGAAGACAATTGAGCAATCACTTTCATGTTTTTGTTTACATTGGCTTCCACGTTTGCACGGATGTTGTATTTTGAATAATCAATGTTCTGCATAAAAGCCTCTTGGTTGAAATAAGAACCATTAATAAAGTAGCGTACGCGCTCGTTACCACCGCTCAGGCTAAGGGCATGGTGTGTAGAAGAAGGCGTGTTCCAACAAGCATCTATGAGGTCGTATCCCCATCCACCGTTAATGTTGCGCATGCTTTCTAGCTCCTTTTCGTCCCAAGCAGCCCAATGATCCATGCTGTTACGGTGAATATAATTAGATAATTCGGCTGTTTCGATGCCTGAAGTACGATCCATCTCCATTCCTCTGGCTTCAACCGCGTATGATCCGGTATACTGTATTTGCGGTTTACCCATCTTTCCTTGTTTGGTGGTAATAAGCACAACGCCACCGGATGAACGAGAACCATAAATGGCAGCAGAGGCTGCATCTTTCAGTACGGTAATATTTTCTACTTCGTTTACATCCATACGGTCGAAGTCCGATTTATCGCGGACAACACCGTCTATAACATAAATAGGCGGTGTGTCGTTCCATGAACCACCCGTACGAATGGCTACTTTAGAGGAAACGCCCGGAGCACCGGTCGAACTGTTTACGCGTAGACCGGACATGCTACCGGCTAATACTGACGACATGTTAGAAGAAGAAAGACTTTTCTTCTCATCATCCATTTTTAGGCTTGTTATGGAGCCGGTTAATGAGGCCTTCTTTTGTGTGCCGTAACCGACTACGACTACCTCTTCCAGTGCTAACGAGTTTTCCTGTAGCTTGATACTCATTAGTCCTTTTCCTGAAGCCTTCATCGTAGAAGCGTTATATCCGATATAAGTTACTTCCAAGGTGGAATTTTCAGGGACGTTTAACGTGAAGTTACCATCCATATCAGTTATCGTTCCGTTTGTAGTCCCTTTTTCTACAACGTTTGCTCCGATAATGGGTTCACCGTTGTTGTCCACCACTTTTCCCTTGACGGATTTGATCGCTTTCGGCTGTTGCTTTTCTTCTGTAACCGGCGTTATGATGATATGCCCGTTTTCGATTTTATAAGTCAGACCGGTTCCGGCCAGAACGTCGTCTAGTACTTGAGATAGCTGTTTGCTTGCTATCCCTATTTTTACTTGTTTCGTGACGTTCAGTTTACTCTGATTATAATCCACAGACAAGTTCGTCTGTTTTTCTATTTCCTGGAATACTTTTTGTATCGTGGTATTTCCATTAGAAAGATTTATTTTTTGGTTTTGACCATAAATGCTGCCAGCATAAAGAAAACAGGAAGAAATAATTAGTGTTTTACTGTTTTTTACAAGCATAGCAAGCACCCTTTTATAAATAAAAGTCATACTTTTGTATATTAGATTTTTCTGTAATTGTTAATAAACTCTCAAGGTTGTTTTTCAAGACAGGAAAGTAATTATTTAAGATGCCGGGAAGTAGTTGTAGGAGGCCGCTTTCCGGTGTCTTTTTGTTAGCGCAAAGCCTCCTTTCCTTCTTTAAATAAAAGGATATCTTTCCCCTCTATGCGGTAAGACAAGTTGCCTACCAACTGAGCAAATATATTCATGACATCCTCTATTGTCTCATGTTGTTTAAATTTCATCGTGAACATGTCGGACGAGTGTACATCCGGACTTACCCTAAAGTGCACGTTATAGCGACGCTCCATTGCTGTCAGTATTTCCGTCAGCGACTTGTCGACAAATCGCAGTTCGCCCCGTGTCCAGACCGAAACACTGTGTGCCTCTACCCGTGAGGAGGTAAACGTATCGTCCTTCTCGTTGTAGGTAAGTTGTTCGTCTGGCTTCATTTCTATTGCTTTTTCCGGCATGTCGTTTTTATAGACCTTTACTGCACCTTCTTCCAACGTAGTGACAATGCGCCCGTTGCCAGGATAGGATTCGATGTTGAACTGAGTACCTAGTACCTGTACCTTCAATGGGCCTGTACGTACAATAAAAGGTCGATTCTTATTTTTGCTGACGGAGAAGTTGGCCTCTCCTGTCAGATAGACCGTCCGGTTTTTTCCTCTAAATTCACGGGGGTAGATAAGAAGGCTGCCTGAATTGATTTGTATCCGGGTTCCGTCCGGCAGCAACACTGTTTCCAGCTTCCCGTTTGGCACGTAACACTCCACCATCTCCTGTACTGTTTGTTGTCTTTCGGCAACTTTCCATACAGCGATGCCGACAATAAGAGGCAATAATAAAATAGCGGCATATCGCATCAGACGATTACGAAGGGTTAGGTTATGAGCCACGGACTCCTTTGCTCCTATTTTACGATGTACATCAAGCAAAGACAGGTGCGTGCTTTGATCGGCTTCGGCATCCATCTCCTTCCACAGTTGGCGCAAAGCTTCTTCTTTTTCCGGCAGATCAGATTCGCCAGCTAACCAATGTAGCACCGTGCCCCTGTGTTTGGCAGGGAGAGTGCGGTCGGTCAGACGTTGTAATATTCTGTAAGCTCTGTTCTTTTCCATTTTGCAAATGTGTGTCTATGTAGGTAAGACTACAAAAAACAAAAACACACGTAGTCGAAAGACTAAAAAAACAATAGAAATAGATAAATAACTTTACGAAGGTCAGAAAGAGCGGCTGAAATGTGTGTTTCCACTGTGCGTTTGCTAATATTTAGCTCGACCGCTATCTCTTCATTGCTCATTCCCTGCTTGCGACTCATACAAAAGATTGTTTTACGCTGCATGGGCATTTTTTCGACCGCCCCGTCTATCTGCTCTTCCAGATCCTTAGCAAAGAGCAACTCCTCCACTTCGTCTACAGAAGGGATAGGGTAAGCGTTTGTTTCCGAAAGAGTGTCCGGAAAATAGGAACGTTCCAGGTAGGTGTATAGTGTGTTTCTTGCCATTTGATAAAGGTAGGCATTTATGTTTTCTACGTACGCGAGTGACTGTCTGCTTTGCCAGAGCTTCATGAATACATCCTGAGCCAAGTCCTCAGCATCAGCTTGGTTACTTAAAAATCCGGAGAGAAAGAGCTTCAACTTAGGAAAATAGAGCATAAAAATGGCATCGAACGATTTTGCATCTCCGCTACTTAGCCCCATTAGTAATGTTTGTTCTTTCATATATACCATCATCTCGCTTATTTCCCGTGACAAATATAGTTTTTTGTTTTTGAGTAGCATAATTTTTATTGCTTTGTCTTTCTATACGTCTGTGTATGTCAAACGAAATGGTGGGAAAAAGCATATATAGAGATCAAAATGATATGGACTTTTTTTACTTTTAGGACTAGTTGAGTCTCTAAAAGCACTCATGCTTTCCTGAAGTGACCTTAAAATAGAAATATCCGAATCTCCTTTCACAGTCATAACATCTTAACGGACTGCACGTTACTGTGAAACGTGAAACAAAGAGGTGCTTTCACGAGCACCTCCTTATTCAAACCATCGGTATTACCTGATACAAA
>JAVVRI010000112.1:0-9977 GCA_036654795.1 Tannerellaceae bacterium | reverse complement strand
CTTTTTTGGAATTAAATGCGGAAGTGGATTAAAAAGTTATTGTTTTCTTATTCCTTACAATGCTATCCGTGCCCTGTTTCAAAACATGGACTACATTGCTTTGGGAATCGCTGAATAGTTACAAATTGATTGACTACAATACAAAATATAAAAACAAACACGCGAAGTCCCTATTATCGTACTCAGGCAAACAATTAATTAATTTCTTAGTGTATTCGCGCACACAAAGCTGCGTGGAGTGAAAAAATAGATTATATTTGCAGAATGTTTCAGAAAAACCATTTATTATCATGAATACACTTAGTAACGTAAATCAAAAAATGACTCATTACAGATGGACAATCTGTGCCTTGTTATTCTTCGCAACAACCATTAATTACCTCGACCGTCAGGTACTTTCCCTGCTTCAACCCATGTTGGAGGAGGAATTTCACTGGACGGACAACGATTATGGTACGATCACCGCGATTTTTTCTCTTTTCTATGCTGCCTCCATGTTGTTTGCCGGACGGTTTGTGGACTGGATGGGCACAAAAAAGGGTTATGCCTGGGCTATTGGCGTATGGTCAATAGGGGCTGCACTTCATGCCCTCTGCGGCATTGCTACTGAAAAATGGGTTGGACTGGAGGATGCCGATGCCCTTCGGGCTGTTGCGGCCGGCACAGATCTGGCGGCTACCATCAGCTTGGTGAGCGTAACCTGCTTTATCGTTGCCCGCTGCGTGCTGGCACTGGGTGAGGCGGGCAACTTCCCGGCTGCCATTAAGGCTACCGCCGAATACTTCCCCAAGAAAGACCGCGCGTTTGCTACCGGTATATTCAATTCTGGCGCTAATGTGGGTGCCATTGTGGCTCCGCTAAGCGTGCCGATTATGGCCGAGTTGTGGGGATGGGAAGCTGCGTTTCTGGTAGTAGGCGCCATCGGATTTATCTGGATGGGTACTTGGATCTTCGTCTACCAGCCTATTGAAAAGAATAAGCTGGTGAATGATGCCGAACGGGCGTACATTCATCAGGACGATCAGGTCAGTACTTCGAAAGAAGAGGTGATGGGCGCTGACGAACCGAAACTTTCTTTCTGGCAATGCATGAGCTTCAGGCAAACGTGGGCTTTTGCCTTCGGCAAATTTATGACCGACGGCGTGTGGTGGTTCTTCCTTTTCTGGACACCGGCTTACCTGAAGATACAATATGGAATGGAGGGGACGCAGATTGCCTGGCCAATAGCCGTACTCTACACCATCACTGTTGTTGGCTCCGTCTTCGGAGGCAAATTTCCCACCTATTTCATCAACAAGGGAATGAATCCGTACGCCGGACGCATGCGCGCGATGCTGATTATTGCCGTCTTTCCACTCGTCGTGCTGTTTGCACAGCCGCTGGGGTATATCAGCTATTGGGTGCCGATCCTATTGATCTCCATCGGAGCTTCTGCCCATCAGGCATGGAGTGCGAATATCTTCTCAACCGTTGGCGATATGTTTCCGAAGAGTGCCATCGCAACCGTGATTGGGATTGGCGGCATGGCGGGCGGCTTGGGGTCATTCTTTATCCAGAAGGGCGCCGGTATGCTGTTCACCTATAGTGGCGAAACCGGCATGCAGTTTATGGGTTTTGAAGGCAAACCGGCAGGATACGCCATTGTCTTCATCGGATGCGCCGTAGCTTACCTGATCGGCTGGATCGTAATGAAGATACTGGTACCGAAATACAAAGTGATTGTGGTGGAGTAAAAATTGTGGTGGAATAAAAAATATCACCCGACAAAAGCCAAGAAAGCCCATTCAATCCGAGCGGATTGAATGGGCTTTCTTGCTTTTATAAAGAATGTCTGCGCTTAGAACGCTACGGATACCTCAGCCCCTATTTGCAAAGGTTTACCCTTCTGCATAAAGGAGTTGCCAAAAGATTCGAAATAGAAAGCCTCATAATCGGTGTTCGTCAGGTTACGACTCCAGAGGTCGACCCGCACGATGCCTTTGCGAACGCCGGCCTTCACGTTTAACGTGCCATAAAACTTCTGGCTAATATCATTCTTTTCTGTCCAAAATATTTCTCCGGCACCGGTGAATTGGGCGGAAGCAGTAAACTGATCGATGCACTTACCCCGGAACAGTTTGGTGTATTGTGCACCCAAACTGACGGTATGGCGCGGAGTGTAGGGAACGAAGTTGCCTTTTACGTTTGTCTTCTCCACTTTGCCTCCCTTTTTCTCTTCGAATGTATAATCGCGGAACGTAGCGCGGGTAAAGCCATAATTGACGTCGGCAGTCAGCCCTTCTGCTAGTTTAGCCCGCAAGCTTACCTCAACGCCGTAGCTATCGGCTTTGCCGGCATTACGGATCATACGGCCACTGCCATTGGCGGCAAACTGCGTCAACTGAATGTCCCGAATGTCCATATAAAACAGCGTCAGCTCGGTGCTCAAACGGTTTTTTATCAACTCACTGCGCACACCGGCCTCGTAGTTCCAACTATTTTCGGGTTCGAAAGAGGCTACGTCCGAAACGGGCAGTGGCTTCTCCGCCATTGCGGGTACAAACTGATTCATTAGGTTATACTTCGCTTGCGCCTGTACCAAGTCGCCAAACATTTGGATGTTATAACCACCGGTCTTATATCCTTTGGCCACCGTCAGGTAGGTAAAGGTTTGCGGGGCGCATTGATAGCGCAATGATATTTTAGGCAATACTTGCAGAAACTCTTGCGACTCCTTTCCGCGAAGCGTGGCATCCATCGGAAGCGTCATGGGGGGCATGCCGGGTTGGCCGGGCTTAGACTTCATGGCAACCGTCATCGTCATATTTTCTACCGAAGAGTGATAGTCCAACTTTGCCATTTCATAATCCAGACGCAGACCGGCTGTAACAGAAAGTCCCTTGATGAATAGATTATTATAGGTAGACTGATGAAAAAGAGCCAAGCCATAGGTAGGCGTGTCGAAGTTGCCCGGAAAATAGATCGCCTCCCCCGAACCATCGGCAGCCTCTTTGCCATGTACGGTCAGCGTCATCGGCATTTTGGGGTTGTCCACAGAGATCTTATCGAAGGCATCTTGCAAAATCTCCTTAATGCCGTCCTTTTTAAAGGTAACCGGACCGTCCGTGTTTAGGCTGTTATAAAAGCCATAAGCGCCGAAACTCCACTGATAGTTTTTTTGGTGATTGGACTTAATGGCAACCTCTTCGCTCCACGACTTCTGCTTCTGCTTCTGGACAAGGGTAAAGATGGACTTCGGGGTGAAGTCCTGATCCATGCGCATATCGTCGTTCAGGTATTGATAGCCGGTAGTGGAGGAAAGCAGAAACTTATCCGTTTTATATTCCAAATAGAGGCTATTGTTCAGCATCCGGCGCAGGTAAGAACTAGGATCGTTGAAGCCAACGGGAGCAATCTCGCCCGTTTGTTTATTATACTGGCCGTAAGGGAAGGCGCCTTGGTCGGTATAATCGAAGTTGAAGGTGTAGGCTGCCTTCAGACCGGGTTTGACGCGCCACTCCAACTTTGCACGGCCACCTGCCGACTGCTGGTTGTCTGCTTTCTTTCCGGTATATTCGTTCGTGAAATAGCCATCGTTTCGATCATAATAGCCACCCACCGATAGGCCTACATGGTTACTTAACTTATTATAATGAGAGGCCTTCACCTTCACCCGCCCATAGTTTCCGGCAGAGACAGACAACTTCGTGCCCTGATAATCGAAAGGAGAAAGCGTATAGATATTGACAATTCCACCCATCGCGTTGCGGCCGTAAAGAGTTCCTTGCGGTCCACGAAGCACTTCGATGCGTTGAATGTCGGTCAGCTCGAAATCGAAAGTACTCTTATCCAGATAAGGCACATTGTCCACATAGAGCCCGATGGACTGTCCGCTACTACGCGCACCGATGCCACGGATATAGATGGCCGAAGTCATTTTCGAACCGTAGTCCGGGATGTATAGGTTGGGTACGAAAGCACTAATATCCTTCAGGGCATCTATTTGCCGTCCGGCAATGGCTTGTGGGGAGAGGATGGAGACAGAACCGGGCAGGGTGCGCAGATCGTTCGTCTCTTTAGTAGAAGAGGTAATAATAACTTCATCAATAGTATACGTCTTAATTGTATCATTTTCATTCACCACATCCGCTTTTACGGATTGCAAGGCAAAGAATGATCCTACAGCCATCAGGCAGAGGTAGCGTTGCTTCATCGTCTTATCTTTTTTGTTCGTTATTTCTATATGCAAAGTAACATCAAAGATTGTATACCGGCAATCACTACATGTAGTGATTTTTAAAGGCATCCCATCCTAAATTGCCTCTAAATAAATTGCCTCTACAGCTCAAGGTCGTCTGATGAGGCGAAGCCGTTCATGATGGCATAGAAGGTAAGGCCGGAGACGGTTTTGATGCCAAGCTTGGAGGTGATGTTCTTTCGGTGGGTCAGGACGGTGTTGAGACTGATGCTCAGCTTGTCGGCAATCTCCTTATTGGTAATGCCCTTAACGATGAGTTGGAGCACATCTATTTCGCGGGCGGAGAGCCCTTTGCTACCTTCACCGGAAAGAGGGGCGGCGTTGTCGGAGGCAAAGAGTTGCTGCAACTGTTCGAGGATGGTTTCCTTGGAAGCACGAATGCTGAGGCGATTTGTCGTAGACTGGGGAATCCCCTCCTCCGCCTCATTGATCAGCACAACCGTTTTCCCCCGCCGCGGAAGGAAGAAGTCGGCATTAAGCAAAAAGGTGTCCGGTTGCGTGAAATAATAGTCATAGCTATCTCCACTTGCAGCAACAAAGAGGGCAAATGTGGCAAAGGTAGATACTTCGACCGGCGAGAAATAATCAGTTAGCAGGCATTGCAGCCCGGTGCTTTGCAGGGTATCCGCTAAGATCAGTGCGATGTGTTTGTTTGAATGCATAAATTGGGGCGCGGATTATTTACTAAGTGCCTCCATGGCGGCAACCATTGGTGTAAGTATCCGGTAGCGAATCCGATTATGCTGCTTGATGTCTTTCTCAAGGCTGCTGATAGCAAAGATGACGGCATAACATAGATTCTCATTATACGCTCCGGAGAGATGTTTGACCATGATGCTTTTCAAGTCGGCCAATAGTGCTTCGATGCTGTCTTCCGTTCGTTCGGAAGAGGCTAGTTGGAGCACCTCTTTCCGGTTTACCGTAGAGGTTTCGCTCAGCTTCTCGCTTAACGTCAGGCAATAAGGAAACCACGTCTGCTCATCATGCAAAATACGCGCGGTCAGCTCCTCCTTGAAAGAGGCAAAAAACTTACCAATCAGGCCGAGCGTAGTATTACCCGGCACGCTCATGGAGATAAAAGAGGTCAGATGGCGCTCGATATTGGGCAATTGGGAGTGTTGGTAATAATGGTTCGTCTTCGTCAGATAGTCGATGATCTGCGACGTGTGGAAAGTCTGCAACTTCTTCTCCGGGAAGTATTCTTCATTGAGGAAGGTGTTGATGACAACCAACAGAAAGTTCGCATCCAGCCCGTGCTCCTCGCAAAGCGTATTCACAGACTTGTCGCCCAGCCCCAAACGGATACCAAACCGATTGAGCACAGGTATGAGCGAGGGGTGCTCTTCCACCACCTCGCTCAACTGCATATTAGGATAGACTAATGGCATAGCTTAAGCTTTTTCCCATTGTTCACGCATCAACTTGACGGCAGCAGGCAGAACGACTTCCCGATCCCCCTGACAACCACATTCGAAGCTGACGTATTTATTATAACCAATCAGTTTCAAACCTTTAAAACCATTGACGTAATTGTCCGCCTGACCATCTTCGCCCGGCATACTACGACGCTTGCGACTGGCTATGTGGACATGTTGCAGGTATTCGCCGGCCGAAAGAAAGGCGCCCATGTCCGAAGTCTCCTCCAAGGTCATGTGCCAAAAGTCACCCATACAACGTACCCCCGGGCTGTTGATGTCCCGACAAATAGAAGCCGCATCGGCCACCTGACGCAGGTAGAAACACTCCTGACGGTTGAGCGGTTCGAAGATAACGGTTGTGCCGTTTTGAACAGCAAAGTCGCCCAACTCCTTAAATTGTTCGCAAAGGAAGTCTCGCGTCTCCATCGTATGCGGCAATACCGGCACCTGACCATTAAAGGCCGGTACGATGATAACACCCGTCGAACCGATCTGACCTGCCGCAGCGATAATCTCCTTCATCGTATCCATACACTCCTTGCGCACTTCCGGCTTTTCGGAAAGGATAAAGCCCTTGAAGCCGGCACAGACAGCACTCACCTTGACATTGCGCCCTTTCAGCGCATCATTGATCTCGTTAACGCGTCCTGCCAGTCCAACGCCTCCCGGCTCAAAGCCTACTACGCCCAGCTTTTCCATATAGTCCAGCTTCTGACCAAGGTTCTCGCCCGGAGCGGTGCCTTCCTGAAAAGAGATCTTCAGCTCCACTGCCTGCCCGCTTGCCGGACAGCCCGCTTCGCCCTTCGGACATTCGCCCTGATCGGCCTGCTTGCCAGCACAGGAGACAGCCATGCTGCCACCTACCGCTAGGGCGGCACCGGAGAGCGTTGTTCTTAAAAAGTTTCTTCTGCTTAGTGTCATATTGTTCGTTTTATTTATTTCTTTTCAAGCGGTTTGCCCGGAACAGGAACAACGAAAGCAGTCATATCCATCTTGCCCAGATTCAGATCCGCCGGCGTATAATCCAACGGAGAAGCCGTCATTGTTTCCCATGTCGTTTCCTCTCCTGAGTATGCCGACTCGCGTCCCATAATAGCTGCCATGTTAGAGATAGCTGTTTCGGAAGCTTGTTCGATCGGCTTCTTGCTACGAATGCAGTTCACCCAATTGACATGTTCCAACGTATAGGGGTCGGTCTGCTTGAAGTTCGTCTTTTCGGCTTCGCGGTCATATTTCCAGACTACGTTGCCGGCCAGATCCTTTATTTCCATCGTGTCGCTGCTCCATGAGCCCTTCGTGCCCTGTATAAATTCGCTTACGTTGTTGGCGCAACCGTCTATCTGGCGCGACATACTGTGCAGGTGAACGCCGTTTTCCATCGTAAAGTCGATGCTGAAGTTATCATACTGATCGCCCGTTACGCGGCGTTGACGAGAACCGAAGCCGACGGCCTTTGCCGGTTTCAATCCGCTGAACCAAGTGAATACATCGATGTTATGTACGTGTTGCTCCACGATATGGTCGCCTGAAAGCCACTTCCAGTTCACCCAGTCCTTGATCATATATTCGCAATCATTCCAGCCCGGCTGACGGTCACGATACCAAAGCATATTCTGATTCCAATAAACCGTACCTCCAGTTATTTCGCCAATCGTGCCTTCCATAATCTTTTTGTAAGACTCCACATAGCTGCGTTGATGGTGGCGCTGCGTACCGGTCACTACGCATAAACCTTTGGCGGCAGCCTGCTTAGAACTAGCCATAATCGTACGATAGCCAGCCGGATCCACACAGATCGGTTTTTCAAGGAATGCGTGTTTGCCCTTTTCGGTGGCATATTGGAAATGGAGCGGACGGAAAAGCGGAGGAGTAGCCACAATAACCACGTCCACACCGCTATCAACAACCTGTTTGTAGGCATCCAGACCCACAAAACGTTTGTCGGCAGGAATGTCGATGTTCTTTTCTGCTTTCAGTTTGTCGGCCAGACCGTCCACCTTCTCCTGAAAGGTATCTCCTAACGCCACGATGGTTACCCCATTGGCTGCGTTGAGGAAGTTGAAGGCTGCGCCCGAACCACGTCCGCCACAACCAATCACACCCGCCTTCAACTCTTGTCCGTCTGTTGCCATATCCGGCAATTCGGGAATATAATAAGTACCTACTTCCTTTAACGGAGTCAGGGCGTTTTTCTTTTCGCCACCTCCACATGAGATAAACACACTTGCTGCTCCGCCTGTGCCAATGGCACCCATAGCACCTGCCAATGCAGAGCTCTTTAAAAATGATCTTCTACTAATACTGTTTTCTTTTTTCATGATATAGTCCTTTAAAGTCTTATTAGATATTTAAACATTGGATCTTTGTTTCCTATTTAGCTCCCAACGAAGCGTCCGGCTCGCAAACAACGCGGAAGCCGATTCCGCGGATGTCAGAATACCACCAGATGCTTTTGGGTTGCTGAGGGTCAGTCTTCAACCACGCATCGTGCTGCGTAGAGGCGCGTGCGGCACTGCGCAAGTCGGCTGCATCGGAAGTGTAATTTCCACCGCGTACCACCCATTCCGTACCCTCCGTAACCAACGGATTGGTTACGCTTTCGCCACTTTTAGCATACGCCTCGGCGTTATATTTATCCGCGCAATACTCCATCACGTTACCCAGCATATTCTTCAACCCAAACGGATTAGCCTGTACGTCGGTCGGAACCTGCGTCTTGTTCTTGCTGTTCTTTGCATAGATCACAAACGAACTGATGCTGTCCGTCTTTGCGTCGAAGAACTTGCGCCAGAAGCCCCGATCGGAGAAGTCTTTCGGGTCTCCCGAAAAGAAGTAAGGGGTATCCATTCCGCCACGTGCAGCGTATTCCCATTCCGCCTCGGTAGGCAAGCGATATTTCTTTCCTGTCTTTTTGGACAGCCATTGACAGAAGGTTTCGGCTGCATAGTGCGTCATCGTGATGGCGGGACGATCGCCCCCACCCCAACCCTGATCCGGGAATCCGAACGGAGGCGTTGGACCGGAAATGGCATCCACCATCGGATTGCTGTTGTTGGCATATACTTTTTCGGGCGGAGTGCGTCCTTCGCTCATTGTGTTTCCATAGAAAGACCAGTACTGATCCCACGTCACCTCTACTTCGGCCATAAAGAAGGGACTCACGGTCACGTTCCTAACCGGTGCTTCGTCCTCCCGATGAAACGATTCCTTTTTGCTACTCCCCATCTTGAAGCTACCGCCCGAAATGGCTACCATCTTGAAAGCAACCGGTGTGCCGGGTATCTGCTCCGTAAAATCACGAAAGGCGGTCACCTTTACCGTGTCTTTAAAGAAGAGGCTGGTGTCGTTCGTCATAGCGCCCGAACCACTTATGCCGGGAATGCCCGCCATCTTGGAGTGTACGTAGTTGGGATTATAATGGCCGGCGTCGAGGTGACAGCTGATGCATTGCAAGTCCAGCTTCTTTTCATTTTCATCATAATAGAGATGTGCCGTCACGCCGTCGTCTGTTATACCTTCGGGGAAGATGTTCTGATGGCACTCCTTGCAGGAAGCGTTGGGGATGTATTTCGAAGCATGCTCCAGCTCTGACTTACTGTCCCAGTTAAAGTCGGCACTATCCTTTGTCAGATAAGACCACACGTCCGTTATGCCTAGTTTGGCTTTGGCGGTATAATGATTCCAAGTGTCGCTTTGCGGCGGTAGGTGGCAGGCCACGCAATGGGTCTTTACGCCGCTACGATTATTGACATGCTTGGAGAGTTTCCAGCTATCCTCAACATGCGGATGCACGTGGCACATCATACAGGATTCATCGGATGAAAAATAGACGGAAGTATTGTATGCCGCGATCATAATACCGGCACCAAAAAGTAATCCAAGCAAAAGCACGAACGCTTTCCCTTTTAAAACGCTTTTCTTACCAGACGAGTGGTAGTTGGAGTTTCTGTTGTTGCTCATTTGTTTGTGGTAAAGTAATTTACAATATGTCTACTAATTAGATTTAAAATTCGGCAATAAAATTAGCACTTTCCTTCGTATAATAAAAGGACACCACGCCGATTTAACGTTATATGTTATCAGAATACATTTTTTTGATAGTTCACTCCCGGAAACTATCCTAAGAAGCAGGAAAAAGCCGATTGGGCAGTAACAAAATGAAAGTATACGAGTTAATATTTGCAGGCATAAGAGAAATAAAAAATAGGTTGCACTAGTTATCGATGATCAGGGCAACCTTTAGATTTTGAATGTCCGTAGCATCTTACAGGGAGGATAATCCCAGTTCCGCAAGCAGCATTTTTATACGTTGTTTGCGGAAC
>JAVVRI010000111.1:0-9979 GCA_036654795.1 Tannerellaceae bacterium | reverse complement strand
AGCCAAAATAGAAGATCAGACCTATCACTCCGTAGCTGCCGATATGCGAATCCTTCATAATGGAGAGAATCCGTTCGCGACTATTGCCTCCTCCGAAGCCATCTATAAAATCGGCCAATCCGTCTTCGTGCAGGCAACCGGTGACGAGCAGCCGGGCAAGCATAGCCAGCAGTAGCGCCACATGGACAGGCAGAATGAGCGACGTGGCGTAAAGCACCATCACCGAGATGCCTGCGGTCAGCCATCCGGTCATTGCCCAATGGCTGACAATGTTTTTAAAGCAGGCGGCCGGTACATCCGCCAGTCGCCAAAAGGGAAGCCGTGTAAAGAACATCAAGGCAGCTAGTATCCGTAGCATTATCAGAAGTATTTAGTGATAGCGGCCTGTTGGAAACTGTGCATCCGGTTGATCATCCATACGGCTGATTCTACAATCGGGTAAGCGCAAACGGCGCCCGAACCTTCTCCTAGGCGAAGCCCCAGATTGAGTAGCGGTTCGGCATGGAGCACATCCAGTACCCGCTTGTGTCCGGATTCGTCTCCGCAATGACCAAAGACGCAATAGGGCAACATGGCGGGATTGAGCTGCGACGCGGCTAGTACACAATTGGTCATAATAAAGCCATCCACGAGGATGATCATCTTTAACTCCGCTGCCCGCAGCATTCCGCCTACGGCCATGACCATTTCGATACCTCCGAAGTAGCGTGTTACTTCCGCGGCATTGCATCCTCCGGTATAGTTATCAAGGGCTGCTTTTAATACCTTATATTTATGCTTGACGCCCTCCGTATTTAGTCCGCTACCGGCACCAACGCATTCGATGAGTGGAATGCCGGTTAGGCAAGTCATCCACATACTAGAGGTGGAGGTGTTTCCAATTCCCATTTCGCCAAAGCTGATCACATTGCAGCCTTCGGCATAACAGTTGGAAACGATTTCCGCCCCTATTTGTATAGCCTTGTCCCATTCTTCTTGCGTCATGGCGGCTTCGTGGAGGAAGTTGCGTGTTCCTTTTCTGATCTTCCGGTCGATGAGTTGTGGGATAGGAGGGAAGTCGAAGTCTACTCCGCCGTCTACGATTTTAAGCGTAAAGCCATGTTGTTCGGATAGGAAGCAGATGCCTGCTCCGCCGTTCAGGAAATTATGGATGACTTGGCGCGTCACCTCTTTGGGTGACTGGCTGACGCCTTCATCGGCGATGCCGTGGTCGGCAGCGAAGATGACGTTACAGGGATGGTGTAGTTCCGGTGAGAGTGTTTGCTGGATCAGGCCGATTTGCAGCGCGAGTGTTTCCAATGTTCCTAACGAGCCTTTCGGTTTGGTCAGGTTGTTTATTTTGTCCTGCAAGGCGACTGCGATGGCATTGTCGGGCGTTTGGATGTTGAATGTAATCATTGTCTTTTTTCAGTATCGTTATTCTTTAATCTTTAACGGGATTCCGCTGACCATCAGTATGACTTGGTCTGCGCGGGAGGCGATGTGTTGGTTGAGCCATCCCTGCAAGTCGGTGAATTTACGTTGTGTTTCGTCCGGAGAGACGCCTCCTTGTCCGATCTCGTTTGTGACGAAGATCAGGTAGGCGTCTTGCGCCGTGAGGCGTTCGAACTCGGTTTTCAGTTCGCTTAGCGAGCGTGCTACGTCTCCATTGTTGTCGAAAAAGAAGTTTGTGCCCCATAGGGTGACACAGTCGATGACCACCACGCGCCCATTTAGGTCGTGGCGGCTGAGTAGTTTCTCTTCTTCTATGTTCGTCCATTCCGGTCCGCGGTCACGCTTGTGGCGCTCGATGCGCAGGCGATATTCATCGTCCCATACGCGCGAGGTGGCCAGGTAGACCGGCTGCGTGGTCAGTGACAGTGCCAAGCGTTGGGCGTATCCGCTTTTGCCGGAACGCTGTCCGCCGGTAATCAATATAATCTGTTTGCTCATAGCCCTGATCGTTATTCGCCTTTCGCCTTGTTACGGTTGGAGGTATATTTCGCTCTGTTTACCGGGTTGTTCTTGCTCGTCTTGCGCAGTGCAGCCGACTTAGGCGCGGCGGCTATACGTTGTGCTACGGCTGAGCGGCTGAGCGATTTGCCAAACTTCGGATTTCGGGCATCCTTCATGGCTTGTGCGTATTCGGAAGCCTCTTTTGCGTCGCGTCTCGATTTACTTTCTCCGCTGTTGGCGGTTCCGGCTTTGCGGGCGGCAGCGTATTTGTTATATGTTCCATATTTGGCACGTTTGTTTCCGCCTTTTGTTTCATCGAATGTTTCTGCTCCGGCAGGGAAGACGTTGCGGGCGCTCTTTTTGTATGGGGCGTTTGTTCTGCGCAGCTCGTCTTTTCCGGTGCCTGCTGTATGCCGGTTACCTTCGGTGGAGGTGTAGGTTACTTCGTCTTTGCGTGGGGCTTCGCCTTTGCGGGTAGCGCCAAATTTAGGAGATGCTTCGCTTTTGTACTGCGTGTCGCTTTTGCGTGTCGTCTCTTTACGGGGAGCTTCTTTGCGGAAGGCATCCGTCTTACGGGTGTCGACCTTGCGTGGGCTGTCTGCTTTATGGGCATCTGCTACGTTGAAAGAGCCTTCCGGCTTTTTCTTTCCGTCGCTACCGAATATCAGGTTCTTGGCTTTGCCGGAGACGGCGCGCAAGCTTTCTTTTTCCGCTCCTTTACCTACTCTGATTCGATTGTCGTCTACTAGGATGATGTCGGTGTCGTCCACCTTCTTGCCTGGTTCCGGTTGTTGGCCGTTTACGGTGACGCGTCCCATCTCGATGAATTTATCTGCTTCGCGGCGAGAGCATAGGCCGGAATCACTAATCAGTTTATTTAATCTTACTTCCATATTTGTTTACTTGTTATGTTTGTTTATTAATAAAATAAGAGGGTGAATAGGCAGACAATAAAGCCCATCAGAAGCTCTGTGTTGCTGTTTACACGGATGGCTACGAGCATGTCTGCTGTGGTGAAAGGACGGTTGTTGATGCCGATGTAAGGTTTCTCAACCGGTTGGCCGAAGTAATCGTGCGTGCCACCGAAGCGACAATTTAGTATGGCGGCTAGGGCTGATTCGGGATAGCCGGAGTTGGGACTGGCGTGCGCATGTCCGTAGCGGCTGATAAACGAACGCTTTTTCCAATGACCCGAAACGATCAGCATCAGAAAAGCTGTCAGACGTGCCGGAATATAATTTGCCGCATCATCCAATCGGGCAGCTACGTGGCCGAACAGGAGGTAACGTTCGTTTTTATATCCAATCATGGAGTCGAGTGTATTGATCATCTTATAGGCCATCATGCCGGGTAGTCCCAGCAGGGCAAACCAAAACATGGGGGCAACCACACCGTCGCTCAGGTTCTCGGCTAGTGTTTCGAGGGCGGCGGCTCTGATCTCTTGCGGCGAGAGGTGAGAGGTGTCGCGCCCAACGATGCGGGCAACCTGTTGGCGCCCCTCTTCGGTGCTACGGTCGGTTGCTTCGAAGGTGGCCTTTACCTCACGGATAAGCGTCTTTCCGGCTAGGCAGTAAAACACGCCTACGGCAGTCAGAACACTTGCCAGCCGAAGGTTAATGTTCAAGCTCAGATGGAGCATTGCTTCTGTGATGGCATACGTTGCCAGAATTAGGGCGCAAGCAAACAGACCGCCTTTTAATTCGCGGTTACCCTCTTTGTTCAGAGCCTTTTCTCCTTTCGATATGACCTTTCCGAACCAGATGATGGGGTGGAACCATCCTTCAGGATCACCTAGCAAGCGGTCTGCGAACCATCCTCCCAAAAAGGGAATTACACGGAGCAAATAAACAGATTGATACATCCAATACATATAGGCACCTAAATTATAGCGCAAATCTAACTAAAAAAAAGGAGAATACAGGAGTACCTGCCAAAATATAGCTTCCGAATGGCAAAGAAACCTTCCCTTACCTATTGCATTTCTGATAAAGATACATACCTTTGTGGTATGCTAAGGATAATGATACATATTGAGCGAATGCTTTTGGTGCATGATTGCGTAATCATCCCGAAATTAGGAGGGTTTGTGCTGCAAGCCATCCCCGCTACTTTTCGGGAGGCCGAGGGTGCTTTCTGTCCGATGCGGAAGGAGATTGTGTTCAATACGACCTTGCAGCATAACGACGGACTGTTGTCCGAATCATACATGCAGCAACACAATGTCGATTTCCCCACCGCTCAGCGGATGATGGAAGAGGACACGGAGGAGCTAAATGTCGCTTTGCATGAACACCACCAGATTTCTTTGGGCGCTGTCGGTTCGTTTCATATTGGGAACGAAGGGCAGGTAATCTTCCAACCTAACGAGGCTGCTCCGTTTAGCATTAGTTCATACGGGCTGTCCTCCTTTTACTTCCCAACCCTAAAATCTTTGCAAGAAGAAGAGGAGAAGGAGATGCAAACAGAGGTTGCCGCCCGCAGCCGTAAAGACACCTATTATCTTCCTGTCAATCGCCGCTTGATCCGTGTGATGGTAGCTTCGGTAGCTGCTATCGCCCTGTTTCTGTTGATTTCCACTCCTGTTCGGGATGTGAATCAGTCAGCCTATACAGCCAGTTTCATTCCGACTGAAAAGATAATGCCGATGACCGTTGCTGCCGATGCGGAGCAATCGGAAACGAATACGGAAGCCATGCGGATGGTTGATCCGTTGCCTGCTACCTCTTCTCCCGCGCTTGCGGCAGTGGAAAGTAAGGCGGTAAAAGAGATTGTCGAAACCAAGCGGGCGCAAGTAGCTCCGGAGGTAACGGAAAAGAGTATGAAAACATATCATGTCATCGTAGCTAGCTTTCCTACCGACGATCAGGCCAATGAATTCTTGGCGGAAATAACCCGCAAGGATTGTGAGCAGGCAGGTCGTGTGAAGCGTGACGGCAAAGTTCGCATCTATGCCAATAAATTCGATAACCGCGAACAGGCCGAAACCTATATGGCTACGCTGAGAACGAATCCTAAGTATAAAGACGCCTGGTTGTTCATTAGCCGATAAGGAGGACGTTGTCCTGTGAAATTCCAACCCGATATAGAGAATAAAGAGTTTCAGGATGCTTTGCAACTGATTAACCATACGCACCAGTCAGTTTTCCTGACCGGGAAGGCGGGCACTGGCAAATCCACTTTTCTTAAATATATTTGCGAACAGACTAAAAAGAAGTTTGTTGTCCTTGCACCTACCGGTATTGCTGCCATTAATGCGCATGGGGTTACGATGCACTCCTTTTTTAAACTCCCGTTTCGTCCTATTCTCCCGAACGATCCGGACCTGAGCTTGAAAGATAGCCGTATTTACGATTTCTTTAAATATACCAAGAAGCAGCGCAAACTGATATCCGAAGTGGAGCTTATTATCATTGATGAAATATCCATGGTGCGTGCGGATATTATTGACTGTATAGATCGCATCCTGCGTGTCTTCTCCGGTAATATGCGCCTTCCCTTTGGAGGGAAACAGTTACTTTTCGTGGGCGATGTGTTCCAATTGGAACCGGTTGTTCCTTCGGACGAGAAGGATATTTTGAGCCTGTTCTATGCTAGTCCCTTCTTTTTCTCAGCTCGTGTGTTTCAGGAGATCAATCTGGTACCTATTGAATTGCAAAAGGTTTATCGGCAGACCGACCCTGTGTTTATCAACATTCTGGATCATATCCGCAGCAATGCCGTCCGTCCGTCTGAATTGGAGACGCTCAACGCCCGCTATTATCCGGACTTCGAGCCGCAAAGCGAAGATATGTACATTACTCTGGCTACCCGCCGCGATCAGGTGGATTATATCAATGAAAAGAAATTAGCAGAATTGGCCGGCGACGAGTTCGTCTCTACCGGCAAGATTGAGGGCGATTTTCCTGAGTCCTCTCTGCCTACACAATTAAAACTCAGCATTAAGGAGCATGCGCAAGTGATATTCATTGACAATGACTATGAACGCCGTTGGGTGAATGGTACGATCGGCATGGTCTCCGGTATCGATTCCGAAGGCCACGTTTATGTTTTGTTGGAAAACGGGAAGGAACATCTGGTGGAGGTTGCTACATGGCGCAATTATAAATACAAATATAACGAGAAGGAGAAGCGGGTAGAGGAGGAGGTCATCGGCAGCTTCGAGCAATTGCCGATTCGTTTGGCTTGGGCTATTACGGTGCATAAAAGTCAGGGGCTGACCTTTAGCCGTGTGGTGGTGGACTTGACAGGCGGCGTCTTTGCAGGCGGACAAACCTATGTGGCACTGAGCCGTTGCACTTCGCTGGAAGGGCTGGTGCTGAAAAGCAAAGTTTCCCAACGCGACATCTTTGTGCGTAAGGAGATCGTTGCCTTTAGTACGATCTTTAATGATAAGAACCTGATAGAGTCTGCTCTGCGTGAGAGCGAAGCGGAGTTGCTCTACGCCAAGGCGGCCTGTAGTTTTAATGCCGGCCGGATGAGGGATGCTGTGCAATCCCTTGCTGCTGCCGTCGGCAAGCGAAACGAACTAGACAACCCCTTGTTGCAGCGTCTGATCAGCCGTAAGCTGGAACGCCTTAACATCCAGCAAATTGAAATAAAGAAGTTGAAGAAACAGCTAGCCGAACAGAAAGACACGCTTCGCGAGTATGCCCGCGAATATTACCTAATGGGCAACGAGTGCGTAACGAAGGCGAACGACCCGCACGCTGCTATCCGCTGCTTCGACAAAGCCCTCAAGTTGAGTCCTGACTTCGTAGACGGCTGGGTGCGCAAAGGGGTTACGCTGATGGATTTGGGTGAACTGTTTGATGCTCAAGTTTGTATGAATGAGGCCGTAAGACTTAGTCCCTATTCATTTAAAACCCATTATCAGCGTGGCAAATGCCATCTGCTGCTCAAACACTATGATGAGGCTGTTGCTGATTTGGAGAAGGCTCTCGGCATCAAACCTGAGCATGCAGCTGCGCACGAATATCTAGCCGACGCCTTTCGCTACTTAGGCGAGGACGAACTGGCTCAGCAGCACAAGGATCGTGCCGAAGAACTGCGTGAAAACAAAAGGACGGATAGGCCATAAGATGTTGGCGTGCAGGTTACGGTGGCGGTATTGCCTGCGGCGGTTAAATAATCTGCCTCGATGCACTCGCTATCGCGGGATAAAGCGTATATTTGTAACCATTCAAATCAAACGACAATGAAATACTTGAATCCAAAAGCAGACCTCACCTTCAAGCGCGTGTTCGGCGAGCATCCCGACCTGGTGATGAGCCTCCTCAATGCGTTACTGCCGCTCACTCATGAGCAGGAAATCACGGAGATAGAGTACCTCCCCGTGGAGATGGTGCCCGACAATCCCCTACGTAAAAACAGCATTGTCGACGTGCGCTGTAAAGATAAGACCGGGCGCTTGTTTCTCGTGGAGATGCAGATGATCTGGTCGCCTGAGTTCAAACAGCGGGTGCTGTTCAATGCCTCTAAAGCCTACGTCCGACAGATCGGTGCCGGCGAGCACTACGAGTTGTTGCAACCGGTCTACTCCCTTAACCTTGTGAATGATGTTTTCGAGTCCGAGCTCAAGGGCTATTACCATTACTATCGTCTCGTGCACGAGCAAGACTCCAAAAAGGTAATCGACGGTTTGCAATTGATCTTCGTTGAGCTCCCCAAGTTCACTCCCCACAATTACACGGAGAAGAAAATGCAGATCCTCTGGCTTCGCTTCCTCACGGAGATCGACGAGACGACCCGCCAAGTGCCCGAAGAGCTACTAGCCAACCCGGAAGTGAAGAAAGCCGTGACCGCCATCGAGGAATCAGCCTTCACTGACGCTCAACTGCTGGGCTACGAGAAGTTCTGGGATATCATCAGCGTGGAAAAAACCCTCTACTCCAGCGCCGAACGCAAAGGATTAGCTGCTGGAATGGCTACCGGTCTGGCTACCGGTCTTGCTACCGGAAAAGCAGAAGGCTTGGCAGAAGGTCTGGCAGAAGGCTTGGCGGAAGGTCTGGCTAAAGGTCTGGCTAAAGGAAAAGCAGAAGAGCAACGTCTGATTGCCGCTAACTTAAAAAAACAAGGTGTTGCTTTTGAGGTTATTGCTCAGTGTACCGGGCTTTCTTTAGAAGAGATTACTGCTTTGTACTGAAACAGTTTGTTCAGTCTCGGTGGAAGTATCATCTGCCGGGACTGAATATCAGAAATTACACGTTAACAATAAATATATTGTAAGTACTCTCTGCAATAAGCGTGTCCTAACTATTATAAATCTAATATAATATGAAGAGAACAATGACATTTGTATGGCTGACGCTTTTATTTTTTTTATGCTACGGTGAATTGCAGGCACAGGTGGATTTGCGTAATCAGTTTGTTTCGGGGAAAGTTAAGGACGCAGTGAGCGGAAGTGGCATTCCTGATGTGTCGGTATCTGATGGCTATACGGTGGTGCAGACTGATGCCGAGGGGAACTATCAACTGGTAACAAACCGTACGGCTACCTTTGTGATGCTGACTGTTCCGTCTGCTTATGAAATACCTATGAGTGAAGGTTTGCCCTCCATCGCCAAAAGGATAGAGACAGTGCCTGAAAAGCAAGAGTTAAATTTTGAACTAAGGCCTTTGAAAACATCAGAATATAACCACCAGACTATTGTCTTTGCTGACCCGCAAGTATATAACGACTCGGACATGGAGAAGTTTGCCTACGCTGTGTCCGACATGCGCGAAACGATCTGTAAAGAGAAAAATAATTCCTACCTAATGGTCTGTGGGGATATCGTCTTCGACCAACCCAAGCTGTTTGCCGGATATAAAGAAATTATCCGTTCACTTGGTCGTCCGGTTTTTCATGCAAAGGGCAACCATGATATGTCGCTTGGCGGTTGGTCGATGGAATCGTCGGCTGATCGGTTTCGGACGGAGTTTGGCCCCGAATATTACTCTTATAATCGTGGAGAGGTTCATTATGTTGTGTTGGACGATGTGATGTACACGGCGCGCGACTATCTTTATATAGGTTACCTGAGTGGCCGACAGATGAATTGGCTGAAGCAGGATCTGGAGCGGGTTAAAGTCGGCTCAACCGTGGTGGTGATGTTTCATATTCCCGCTTGGAGTTTGGAGAACAAGCTTGAGCCGACGATGAGAGGCTCCTTTTTGGATTGCCTTCAGAACCGCAAGCATCTCTTTGAGTTGCTTCAACCTTTCAGGGCGCACATTTTTTCGGGGCATAACCATTGTAATGAGAACTACCTACTGGCCGATAATCTGATGGAGCATATCCATGGTGGACTCTGTGGCAGTTGGTGGCAAGCGGATTTCTGTACGGACGGTTCGCCGGCCGGATACGCGGTCTATACGGTTTCGGGAGGTGAGCTGAGTTGGCAGTATAAGTCCACTGGTCGGGCGCTTGATGACCAAGTGGCTGTTTATCCTATTGGTATTGATTCTGCCCGTCCGCAGGCCTTTGTGGCCAATGTGTGGAACTGGGATCCTGAGTGGAAGGTCTGCTGGTATGAAGATGACAAGCCTATGGGCGAAATGACACAATATGTAGGCTTTGATCCCTTTGTAACTGCTTATTTTGAAGCGAATCGGGCAGGTTGGATACATACCTGGATACATTCCACGAAGACGGAACATCTCTTTTATGCTGTCCCCTCTTCGTCTGCAACGACTGTTCGTGTGGAGGCAACGGATCGCTTTGGCCGTACTTACTCGAAGTGTTTTTTTGCAGTTTGAGCGAGCTCCCTCATAGCCTTCAACCTCCTGTTGTCAAGCAGAATTTGCGAGAGTAGCTGCTCTTGATCCATACAGAACGGCGGATTTTAGAATTATTACTCCACGTTTCACACCTCTATCTATTTGTAGCTCTGTTGGTTCGTGTGAAACGTGTAATTTCTGATCAACTATTTTCTTTTCCGTAATATTCTGCTGCTGCTTCATATATTGGGGCACGCTTAAAGCCAATATTACACAATTTATGCTGGTCTAAAAAGTTCTTTCAGCCGTCTATTAGCGGTTGTCCGGGTATATCATCCACAGAGGC
>JAVVRI010000110.1:0-10136 GCA_036654795.1 Tannerellaceae bacterium | reverse complement strand
CCCGCGACCCCATGCGTGACAGGCATGTATTCTAACCAACTGAACTACCAAACCTTTTTCTAACACTTGCTATCTCTCTTGATTGCGGTGCAAAGGTAATTGTTTTTTTGATTATAGCAATAGTTTAGCCTAAAATAATTACGTTGATGAGATATTTTTTTTACTTTTGTCCATCATATTAATAACAAGGAGATGAAGAATACACCTGTAGATTATCAAAAGGCCAGACAGATAATAGATGGCTACGGACTACCCGACTTTGGGAAAGCGACTATACGCGAAGTGGTTGCCATTTCAACGCAACTGGAAAAAGAAACAAAAACGGAATTTATCCACATGGAAATGGGTGTGCCCGGACTAAAAGCAGCCCAAGTAGGGGTGGATGCAGAAATTGCCGCCCTTAAAAGCGGCATCGCTTCCGTTTATCCGAATATTAACGGCGCGCCAGAGGTAAAAACAGAAGCATCGCGTTTTATTAAAGCTTTTATAAACATAGACGTAGCGCCAGAAGGATGCGTACCCGTGACCGGCTCCATGCAGGGGACATACGCTTCGTTCCTCGTTAGCGGGCAATGTACCCCTGGAAAGGACACAATCCTTTTTATAGATCCAGGTTTTCCGGTACAGAAACAACAAATCGTAGTGATGGACTATAAGTATGAGTCGTTCGACGTCTACGAATATCGTGGTGACAAGCTGCGCGCCATACTGAAAGAATATCTGTCCAAAGGAAATATAGCGGCTTTGATCTATTCGAACCCCAATAACCCCGCCTGGTTCTGCCTGACGGAAGAAGAACTGAAAATAATTGGCGAAATGGCCAATACCTACGACACAATTGTGATAGAAGACCTGGCCTATTTCGCAATGGATTTCCGCAAGAAACTGGGAAAGCCGTTCGAAGCACCTTATCAAGCCAGCGTAGCTCGCTATACAGATAATTATATTCTGCAGATATCCGGCTCGAAAGCTTTTAGCTATGCTGGACAGCGCATCGGGGTAACAGCCATTTCCAACAAACTCTATCACCGTACTTACCCCGGGCTGACACAACGATACGGCGGAGGGACATTCGGCTCCGTTTATATCCACCGCGTGCTTTACGCACTCTCTTCTGGCACCAGCCACTCGGCACAGTTTGCCTTGGCAGCCATGTTTAAAGCCGCAACAGACGGCTCGTTCGACTTTGTTTCTGAAGTGAGTGAATATGGACGCCGTGCCGCCAAACTGAAAAAGATATTTACTGACTACGGCTTCACCATCGTGTACGACCACGATTTGGACGAATTAATTGGCGACGGTTTTTACTTCACCATTGGTTACCCGGGCATGACGGGAGGCGAGTTGATGGAGGAACTTATTTATTACGGCGTCAGTGCAATCTCGCTCAGCACAACCGGAAGCAAACAAGAAGGACTTCGTGCTTGCACCTCCTTTATTAAAGACCATCAATATGCTTTACTAGAAGAACGATTGAAGTTGTTCCGCGAAAACCATCTAGGATAATTAACAACAGCCCGGCAATGTTTTTAACTTATTAACATAATTGCCGGGCTATTAATTTGTTACTTATCATAAAAAGCCATATATTGTCGCTGTTATTTTTAATCAGCATATATCAATCATGGCACAATACAACAATATCTTTAAAATAACTCATAATGACCTGTTACCTGCACAGGGCAGCATTCTTATTTCAGAACCTTTTCTTCAAGACGTCTATTTCCAACGTGGTGTTGTGCTATTAATAGAACATACAAAAGATGGCTCAATGGGATTGGTGCTAAACAAAAAGACCGACCTATTGGTAAACACCTTCTTCCCCGAGCTAAAAGAGCTGCCGGACATACCGATATATTTAGGTGGACCGGTATGCGCCAACCGACTGTTCTTTATGCACTCGCTAGGCGAGTTGATTATTCCGGGAGCTATGAAGCTAAAAGAAGATTTGTATTTTGACGGGGATTTTGAAGCAATGAAGCGATATATACTGAACGGACATTCTGTAAAGGGAAAGATTAAGTTCTTCCTTGGTTATTCCGGCTGGACAAAGGGACAGCTAAATGGCGAAATAGAAAAAAATTCATGGATAGTAAGCCATGCTGAAAACAACGTAATGAGTGCCGAAGGTGAATCCTTCTGGAAACACTCATTAGAAGTATTGGGCAGTTCTTATAAGACATGGACAAACTATCCCAAGGATCCTTACCTCAACTAACGACCGGGGCAAGAATCGGTCGGCCGTTCATCCGTTGCATCATGAATACATCCACATACCCCTCAGGAGTGGCTAGCCAATCCGTAAACTTCCCGGTGACGATAAAGCCGCAACGAGCAAACAACGCATAGCTGGGTTCATTCAGTACCGGTACATGCACATAAAGCTGGTGCAAGCGAAGAAAAGAAAAAGCATAATCCATAAGCAAGGTCAGTGCTTCAGACCCCAAACCACTTCCTTGATACTGCGAGTCGATCAGTATGCCCACACCCGCCCGCCGATGGTGCGGCTCAAAGTCATACAAGTCCACCATCCCGACAACTGTTCGGTCGGCAACCAACTCCACAATCAAGCGCAGTTGCTTCAGTTCGAAGATGTCGTGATGAGACGAGGCTATATATTCCTTCAGTAGATAACGCGAGAAAGGAGCTAGTGTATTACCTACCCCCCACCATTCCGTCTCGTTCTCCCACCGATAGAGTAAATCCAGATCCTCTGGCTCAAGGGCACGGAGGCGAATACGTTTATTTTCCAGTAATGCCATCTTATTTATCGGGCGAAACGAGCCGCTCGTTTATTTGGGTATATAGATGATAATTCGTTTTCTTATTAGGCATCGCGTCCATCAACAACAACATCTGGTCGAAACGGACGTCCGGATAATAAAAGGCAATATCGCTAAAGCTCTTCATCTGGTTACGGCGACAGATAGCATCCATCACGCGCTCCTCATCCAGATCCCAGAGGTTGACAAACTCTAGTTCGGGCATTTTTTGAAGGCAGGCCGCCTCTATCATCTTAAAATGCTCTTCTCGACAAAGCACTAGTAGGCGGAGATGTTTGCTCCTTCCCCTTCCCTTTCCCCCACCCCGTAAGAAGCGAAAAAAAGAACCCGCCGTGGCGCTGAGCAAAACAGCTATCCGGATAAAGAACGTCATCAGCCAACCCGAATGAGGATAATGCTTCTTAAAGAATATTAGCATCGAACCATAGAAGGCTTTGATATACTTCATGTCGTTTTGCTTCGTAGACTCGCCTTTATAATGAAGGATGCGTTCGGGAATATAATAGTTTTTATATCCTCCCGTTATCATGCGGTATGAGAGGTCTATGTCCTCACCATACATAAAGAAAGCTTCGTCCAGCAAGCCTATCTTATCCAACGCCTCGTGGCGTAGAAGCATGAATGCACCCGAAAGCACCTCCACCTTATGCTGGCGGTCGGCACTCAGATAGGGCAAACTGTAGCGTGAGAAGCGTCGCGACTGAGGAAACAACCGCGAAAGCCCGAACAGCTTGCAGAACGACACCCATGGAGAAGGAAAACTCCGCTTGCTTTCCGGCAGAAACACACCGTGACCGTCCAGCATCTTCACACCAACAGCTCCACTCTCTGAATGTTCATCCATAAAATAACAAAGAGTCCGCAAGCTTTCTTCTCCAATAATCGTATCCGGATTGAGCAACAACACATACTCCCCCTTACAGAGACCTATCGCCTGATTGTTAGCTACCGCAAAGCCAGGATTATCCTTATTCTCGATAAAAGTAACTTCCGGGAAAAGCGGGCGCAGATATTCCACCGAACCATCCGTAGAATGGTTGTCCACCACAAATACCTCCGCATCAAAACCGTTCAGCGCTGCACGCACAGAGCAAAGGCATTGCTCCAACAACAACTTTACGTTATAGTTTACAATGACGACGGAGAGTTTCGTTTCGTACATAATAAAGTCTGTTTAAGTATCCTTAATTTATATCTTAATTGAGTCATTGAAGCTGGTACGATTCACGATGGAACGACCTAGGGTGATCTCGTCTGCATACTCAATCTCATCTCCAATAGAGACTCCACGGGCAATCACCGATATTTTTACATCATGAGCAGAGAGCTTGCGGTAGATAAAGAAGTTCGTCGTGTCGCCCTCCATAGTTGTGCTCAGAGCAAGAATAACCTCCTTCACCTCGCCCGCTTCAACGCGTTTAACGAGACTGTCCAGTTGCAAATCGCCCGGCCCCACGCCATCCATTGGCGAGATAATTCCTCCCAACACATGATATACGCCCTTAAACTGCGAGGTGTTTTCTATCGCCATCACCTCCTTAATATTCTCGACCACGCATACCTGCGAATGGTCGCGCGCCGGATCAGCACAAATAGCGCATAGGCCGGTGTCGCAAATATTATGGCAGACCTTACAATATTTCACCTCTTTACGCAGTGCCACCAATGCGGAGGCGAAACCCTCCGTATAACCCTCATCCCTCCGAAGCATATAGAGCGCCAGCCGAAGCGCCGTCTTCCGCCCTATTCCCGGCAACGAAGCCAACTCATTTACTGCATTTTCCAACAAAACCGATGGATATTTCTGACTCATTCTTTCCTTTTCTTTATTGGCTATCTTTAGCCATACACGTTCACCGTCAATGAAATCGCTTATTATAATGGCTTTAACAATCCGTCTTTCTTACATTACATTCTCTATAGCAGTGCAAATATAGCAAAATATGCAGTATGTTAATGAAAAAGATCGGATGTTTTGCCTCGAATCCTATATGCTATTATGCTTTTTAGCTAGCTGAAAATTGTTTTTGAGCAGGCTGGTAATTGTTTTTGAGCCTGCTCAAAATTGATTTTGAGCAGGCTCAAAAGTATAATTAGAGTAATGCTTTGATCTAAATAGTGGTATAGAAAGTACTAAAACTTATTTTCGGATGCAGTTGCCCCAAAGTATAAGAAGTATAAGGAGTACACTTGCTGCTTTAAAATAAAAGCTGTAGATTTGTAACCATCATTGTTACTATAACTAATACATGCAATAATCGTGAGCACACAAGAAGAAGAAAAGGTAAGCGGGCTACCGGAAAATGCCTATCGCGAGTTAAAGGAAGGGGAAACCTATAAGCCCCTCATGTCACCAAACAAAGTATATAAGGAAGTAACGCCTTGGTCTGTGCTGTGGGGATTGCTGATGGCGGTACTCTTTAGTGCGGCAGCGGCATATCTCGGCCTAAAGGTTGGGCAGGTGTTCGAAGCAGCTATTCCGATTGCCATTATTGCCGTTGGGCTGTCCAGCGGCTTCAAACGCAAGAACGCATTGGGTGAGAATGTGATTATCCAATCCATCGGTGCCAGTAGCGGCGTGATTGTGGCCGGGGCGATCTTTACGCTTCCTGCCCTTTACATCCTACAAGATAAATATCCGGAAATAACCGTCAACTTCTTCGAAGTATTTATGAGTTCCTTATTGGGCGGAATATTGGGCATCCTGCTGCTGATCCCTTTCCGCAAATACTTCGTATCGGAGATGCACGGCAAGTATCCCTTTCCTGAAGCAACAGCCACCACACAGGTGCTTGTCTCTGGCGAGAAAGGCGGAAGTCAGGCCAAACCACTTATCTTTGCCGGCCTGATTGGCGGGCTTTACGACTTCATCGTCGCCACCTTCGGTTGGTGGAGCGAGAGCATTAGCACGCGCCTCATCGGCGCAGGCGAAATGGTGGCCGAGAAGTTCAAGGTCGTACTCAAAGTAAACACCGGGGCAGCTGTACTGGGTCTGGGGTATATTATCGGGCTGAAGTATTCCATGATTATCTGTGCCGGCTCATTCCTTGTATGGTTGGTGATTATACCGGTAATGTCTGCACTCTTTAGTGCAGACGTACTAACATTCGGCAACACGGCCATTACGGCTACCGTTGGCAGCATGACAGCAGAGCAAATATTCACCACCTACGCCCGCCACATCGGTATCGGGGGGATTGCTACGGCGGGTGTAATTGGCATCATCAAGTCGTGGGGCATCATCCGTAGCGCCGTTGGTCTGGCAGCCAAAGAGCTGAAGGGCAAGAGCGGCGAAGTGGCTACTGCGGAGGTTCGCACGCAAAAAGACCTTTCGATGAGGATTATTGCTATCGGCACCATCATCACACTGTTTGTTACGTTCCTCTTTTTCCAATTCGGCGTATTGCATAACTGGTATCACGCAGCTATCGGATTATTGCTGGTAGGCGTAATTGCCTTCCTATTTACCACCGTAGCAGCCAATGCCATTGCGATTGTCGGCACAAACCCCGTCTCGGGTATGACGCTGATGACGCTCATCATTGCCTCCATCATCCTTGTTTCGGCAGGGTTAAAAGGGACGGCAGGAATGGTTTCCGCTCTGATTATTGGCGGCGTAGTCTGTACCGCACTCTCCATGGCAGGAGGATTCATTACAGACCTCAAGATTGGTTACTGGCTGGGCAGTACCCCGGCCAAGCAACAGACGTGGAAGTTCCTCGGCACACTGGTGTCCGCAGCTACAGTAGGCGGTGTTATTTTGATATTGAACCAGACCTATGGATTTACCAGCGGACAGTTGGCTGCCCCACAAGCCAATGCGATGGCGGCCGTCATTGAGCCACTGATGAGTGGAGCCGGTGCTCCGTGGGCGCTCTACGCCATTGGTGCCGCACTGGCCATCGCGCTCAACTTCTTTAAGATACCGGCATTGGCATTTGCGCTGGGTATGTTTATCCCGATCGACCTAAACACGCCGCTGCTGATTGGCGGTGCCGTCAGTTGGTACGTAGGCAGCCGCAGCAAGGATCAGGCACTCAACAGTGCACGTATGGAAAAGGGCACATTGCTGGCATCCGGTTTTATTGCCGGAGGTGCCTTGATGGGCGTAGTCAGTGCAGCGATACGTTTTGCCGGCGTCAATCTGGTAAACGAAGAGTGGCTGGCAAACAACCTTTCAGGTGTGCTAGCTGTTGTGATGTATATTGCTATGATTGCATTCCTGGCCATGAGTTCACTAAAAGCGACAAAAGAAGAACCAACCAATTAATAAAGAAAAGATATGGAAGCACCAGCCGTAAACGTAGGTATTCTGACACAGAAAACCATTTCCTTCGTGTTTAACGAAGAGTATATACACGCAGAAAGTGGTGATTACATTATCGGGGAACAATACGCCACGTTAGTAAACGACAATATCGTATATAACGGCAAGTTATATCAGGAACTTTTCTTCGAACCCGCCTCACCCAAGGCGTCGTTCGATCTGAAGTCGGTTACTATCGGTGTGCAGTTCCATTGGGAACGACAAGAGGATTTGCGTTTCCACGGTGCACTCAACCTAGTAATCAGCAATGGCAGCATTGTTGCCATCAACCAGATACAGGTAGAAGATTACCTGACCAGTGTCATCTCCTCTGAAATGAGCGCGACGGCTTCCGCTGAATTACTGAAAGCACATGCCGTCATCTCGCGCAGTTGGCTATTAGCACAGATTGAGAAAAACAACTGCCTAAACGCTGAGCCATCGGGCTATCAAAGTTGCCTCCGCACAAATGAGGAACTAGTACGCTGGTACGACCGCGAGGATCACGACCTATTTGATGTTTGTGCCGACGACCATTGCCAGCGCTATCAAGGTATTACTCGTGCCTCGACACCCATTGTGCAACAAGCTGTAGAGGAAACACAGGGAGAGATACTGACGGATGGCATCGCCATTTGCGACGCACGCTACTCAAAATGTTGCGGCGGCGTAACAGAGAGGTTCGAACACTGCTGGGAACCAGTGCCCCACTCCTACCTCACAGCACTTCGCGACAGCAAGGACAGCACCTGTCCCGACCTAAGCCGGGAGGATGAAGCCGAACAATGGATACGCGCTACGCCAGAAGCCTTCTGCAACACAACGGATAAAACCGTGCTTGGCCAAGTATTAAACAATTATGATCAGGAAACAGCCGACTTCTATCGCTGGCAAGTGAGCTACACAAACCGGGAACTTTCCGACCTGATACTCCGTCGTAGCGGGTTGGACTTCGGAGAGTTGATAGATCTTGTCCCCCTCCAAAGGGGAACTTCCGGCCGTATCGAACGGTTAAAGATTATTGGTACCCGCCTCACCTATATTATAGGTAAAGAACTGGAGATACGCCGCAGCCTTTCCGAAACGCATCTTTACAGCTCAGCCTTTGTTGTGGATAAGGAGGAGGTAAAGAACAACATCCCGCAACGTTTCCGCCTGACCGGAGCCGGTTGGGGGCACGGCGTGGGGCTTTGCCAAATCGGCGCTGCCATGATGGGAGCAAAAGGATATGGATATAAAGAAATACTGGCGCACTACTTCCGCGGAGCTACGGTAGAGAAAAGATACTGACGCAATCAAAAGCTGCAAACGCTGCCAAAAGAGCACAATTTTATTACCTTTGCAGCTTCACGACAAAAAGGATCGGATTACATCATGAGCAGCTCTACTATTCTCTTTATCATTGTCGCCTATTTTGGGCTATTATTATTGATAGCCTATCTGACAGGGCGTAAAAGTACAGGCAACGATGCCTTCTTTCTGGGAAACCGAAAGTCTCCTTGGTATATTGTCTCTATCGGGATGGTGGGCACTTCGCTATCCGGCGTCACCTTTGTGTCGGTGCCGGGCATGGTGCGCAGTATGGACATGACGTACATGCAGACTGTGCTGGGCTTCTTCGTTGGTTATATTCTGATAGCCAAGGTGCTTCTGCCGCTCTATTACCGTTTGGAGCTGACTTCTATCTATTCCTATTTGGACGACCGCATTGGGCGGAGAAGTTACAAAACAGGTGCCTCCTTCTTCTTGCTCTCTAAAATCGTAGGAGCGGCCGCACGGCTTTATCTGGTGGTGCTGATCCTGCAAACTTATGTATTCAGCACTTGGAACGTTCCGTTTGCCGTAACGGTCATTATCAGTATATTCTTGGTCTGGCTCTATACATTCCGCAGCGGAGTAAAGACGATTATCTGGACAGACACGCTGCAAGCGCTCTGCCTGGTAGCCATGCTGATCGTGATCATCTGGCAGGTAAAGGACAAGATGGGGCTGGACGGAATTGGTGGCATGATGCAAAGTCTGAACGAAAGCCCGCACTTCCGCATTTTCGAATTTAATGACTGGCACAGCACGCAACACTTTGCTAAGCAATTCTTCAGCGGTATCTTTATCACCATCGTAATGACCGGACTCGATCAGGACATGATGCAAAAGAACCTGACCTGCAAAAGTTTGAAAGATGCACAAAAGAACATGTATGCTTACGGCTTTGCCTTTACACCAGTTAACTTTTTATTTCTGGCACTGGGCGTACTGCTACTAACGCTGGCCGAACAGCAGAGCATCCCCCTACCGGTACTGAGTGATGACATACTGCCGATGTTTTGCACCTCCGGAGTGTTGGGCGAATCAATTCTGATCTTTTTCACAATTGGTATCATTGCTGCCGCATTCAGTAGTGCGGACTCGGCCTTGACGGCACTCACCACCTCCTTTTGTGTAGACATACTGGGCGTGGAAAAGGAAGAGGCAGCACACGCCAAACGAATGCGGCTACGAGTACATTTACTTATCTCGGTGCTCTTCGTACTCATCATTTTAGCCTTTAAAGCAGTGAACAGCCGTAGTGTGATTGACGCTATTTACCTGATTGCCTCCTATACGTACGGGCCGCTACTCGGACTGTTTGTCTTCGGATTGTTCACGAAGCGGAAGCCGCGAGACAACTATGTGCCCTATATCTGCATCGCTGCCCCACTCATCTGTTTTACGCTCAATTG
Organism: Tannerellaceae bacterium; assembly: GCA_036654795.1. Classification (GTDB taxonomy): domain Bacteria; phylum Bacteroidota; class Bacteroidia; order Bacteroidales; family Tannerellaceae; genus JAVVRI01. Next base: position 327 of record JAVVRI010000110.1, on the reverse strand, counting down.
GGCGGCAAAGCAATATGCAGACTACACCTTCGGTTACGAAATGCTGATGCTAAACGGAGGCATTACGTTCGCAGGCTTGTGGGCTGCTTCTTTTCGAATTGACAATCCGATAATCAACAAGCGACAAGCCTAAGAGCTTGGACATAAAATAAGAACAAAGTAATATAAAAGTAATAATAAAAACAATATGGAAATTAAGAGCGCGGAATTTGTAATCAGTAACAGCGACATCAGACTGTGTCCTGAAGGAACTCTGCCGGAGTATGCCTTTATCGGACGAAGCAATGTGGGCAAGTCCTCACTAATCAATATGCTAACAGCCAAAAA
>JAVVRI010000109.1:0-10343 GCA_036654795.1 Tannerellaceae bacterium | reverse complement strand
ATCGAAAAAAACAGTCAACCCATATTCTTTCTTTAATAGTCCGAGTACCCAACTTCCTGGCTTGTTGTTGACGATGAAGTTTTTCAGCGTTAGGTCTACACATGATCCTAATTTAATCTCTGGTAAAATATTGTTTAAACAATATTTTAATGTCGTCTCCTTTTTTGAGAAAACGCAGTTCACCGAGCGTGTATTGTAATACTCGTCTTCACACTCTATCTCCAGCGGTACTTTGTAATTCAAACGTTTTACGTAACCGACAAATTCAGTATTGAATTGGTTGTCGTAGCCCAAGCGGATTTCAATTTTATCGCCGACTTTTATAACTTGTGCTGTCTCTATATGCGTAGGAGCTTCACCGGCATGTTTGAGCACGGCAGTAACCGGCACCTTTATAATAGCGGTTGCCCCCAGAGAATAAATACTTCTCTTAATCTTCACATCGTGCACCGATTGAAAAAAAGTACTTCCTATCTTAATGTTACAACAGAGTACAAACATGGTTCTATTCAATTATTAATTTAAAATTTTGATCGGTCACTAGATTTATTTTTATTGCTAGAAAAGTATCTGTACCTCTCATGTCAGAGAGTTCAATGCTCTTGATTACTACTCGGTCATCTTCAGATAAGAAGATGTCGGTAAGCGCACACTTCAGTGTTACCGCCTCATTGATGTTATAGAGTTCGTTAAATTCTGATAATGCAATTTCAGGGAAGTCATCGGCTTGTGCATAACCTTGCACGCTGATCTCGTAATCGTCTATGTTTATCAATTCTTTAACAGATCCTTTACGCCCTACCATTGCCGTCTCAATGATCGTTTTTTTTCCGGTAAAAGAGATTACGGAATTTGGAATTTCGTAATCCTTTCCTTTATGTACTAATACCACCGGCAAGAAATACCAGCGACCCTGAGCGTCCATCTTACGAAGTACAGAACCTAAATCCGAGTATTGCTTCGTTTGTGGTCCATCACCCGGATATTCGTAATCATCCGAGTTGCCGGGGCGGTTCACGCTTGGGAACCATGCACCGGGATAAGGCAATCCCTTGTATCCGATAGCAGAGATTAGAATATCCTTTATGTTGAAATCAGGTTTTCTCATACTTCCAGTAGTTCGTTAAGTACATTTAATATATCAGTGCGAATCTCTTCTTTTCCTTTTCCATCCATGTTTTGCACATGGATAACAATCTGGTCGCAGATACGGTCTATCTGCATCCTTCTGCCTGATTCGTATACCGTCTCTGTTTTTACCTCGCTGGTACGTTCCATTGTCTTTTCGCTTCGCTCGATATCGTACACTTCAGGCGATGGCATGGCGATGGAGCCCATTTCCGGAAGATTCACCGCTGGTGTTTTTGCTTCTGTCGGTACAGATGTCAAATTAATAGCCAATGGAATAGCACCTACTGCTGCAATTTTGCGAACATTCAGCATGATATCCTGCAATAAGTTTGTTTTCGACGGGACGTATTCCTGTTTGCTTTCATCCGCTTTCGCCCCATGAGCAAAACGGTCACGAGCATCTACTACTTTACTTGCCGGGGCATTGCTTGCTATCAGCTTGTCGGTAGTGGGTATCAGGTCAACCGTCACAGGAGCGATTTTTTTCGTGACGGCTGTGTAGTCGGATGACTCTTTGTAGTCTTGTATCGGTTCGTTTAGGTTCAGCACCTGCTTCGATTGCCCAGTACCCTTTCCTTTTTGATTGAGCTTCTTCTGCAATTCGGCGAAGTTAAAAGTCGATATAGCAGTCGCCGGAGCGGTTGGGATAAGTGCATCGACTGTATTCGGTTTGTTATCCTCTTCCTGCGAAGCCTTCCAGCTATCAGCCCCTTTCTGCTTTCCTTTAGCAAAAGCATCATTGTAATTTCCATTTTTCGCCACCTGGACACCGATACCAATAGGACTCATTTTGGCGGAGCCCATTGCGATATCTTTGATTCCTTGTGCCGCAGCTTCTTTTGCTTCGCTGAAATCACCCTTTATCAGGTGTACCAAAGCATCACCGACACTACTCAGCCCTTTGAGTACCTGCTTAAATGGGTCTACTATGGCATTTATCAATACACTCCCGAACTCTTTTATCACTTCCCAGCAGCCCATTACCACCTTACGGAAGCCTTCAAAGTTATTCCAACAAGCAACAACTGCTGCCACTACCGCACCAATGGCGATAACAATCCATGTAAGCGGACACGCCAGGAAAGCAGCATTCAACGCCCACTGTGCAGCAGTTTGCGCCCAGGTAGCAGCGGTTTGAATGCCGTCCCACACCACCTTTGCTTTGGTAAGAATCCAGACGGCATGGATACGTGCGTGATGAATCAGCAATGCGGCAGACAGAGCACCAACAGCAGCCGTAATGCCCCAAACAAGCGGATTACCTGTTTGCAGTAACCCAAACCACCAAGAGAATAAACTGTTTACCGTTTCGAGTACCATGCAAACGCTGTCCAAGACAACACCTACCACACTTAACCCCGCTCCAATCATCGGAAGAATGGCTTCGCCTAAGTTTAGCCCTATTCCCTTGAATTGATTCCATACCTCAGTCGCTTTCTGAACACTATTTTCGGAGAATGCCATCGCCTTTTCGGTTTCGCCGGTGGAGTTGGCAGTAGCATCCATTGCTTCCTGCAATTTACCCAGGTCGGAAGTCATAATAGCAAAGGCGTTCTTTGCCTCTTTATCCGTCAGTCCGAAGCTCTCCAGAATGGACGACTTTTGTTCATCGGTCATCCCGCTGAGTACACCCGACATATCGGTGAAGATGTCCACCATGCCCCGCATCTTACCCTGGTCGTCGAACACGTTGATACCTGCTTTTTCCATCTTACCACGCACATCGGCTTTGCCAAGTACAGAAAAAGCATTTTCCATCAGCACGGCGGCACGCTCTGCACTCTGACCTTTGCCGGTCATGTAGGCGAAAGTTCCGGCTACCTCTTTGAAGTTGATGCCCATGTTTGATGCCCCGGCAATCAGTCCAGGCATATAACGGGCGAAGTCGTTAAACTCGCCGGCTCCCACACGTTTGGCGGCAAAAAAGGTATCCAGCACCTCTTTGGCGTTGGTATTCTCTTTACCGATAATTGAAAGTGATTGTGCCAATGCACCGGATACGGTATCCAGTTCGGTGAACCCGGCTTTACTCCCTTTGAGCGAAGCATCGAGAATCTGCATGGACAGGTCAGCATCACCCACCTGGGAGATAATCTTCTCCATACCCACGGGGGCGATGTCGATATCCGCTTTGTTATCCTTTACTACTTGCTTGAGCCTTGTTTTCAGGTCAGTCAGTCCTTTTTCATCCAGTTGGGCGGTGATGTTCACTTTTGCCATACCTTCGTCGAAGTTCATGGCGGACTTGCCGGCAAAGCCAACGGCGGCGGCACCGGCTACCAACGGATTGGCAATCAGGTTGCTACCCGGCATGGCGGCAAATGCCTCCTTGCCCCACTTCTTAAACTTACCGCCGTTGAGGGATTCCAGTTTGTTCACCTCCTTTGTCAGGGCTTTCATTTCCCGGTTGTACGCCCGGATTCCTTCGATATTCTCTGCCGGTATCCATTCGCGTTCTGCTTGTAACAGCGCAATCTTTTCGCGCAGTGAACCCAATGAGCGACCCGTTTCATTGAATGTTTTAGTCACAGAATTGGTTTTCTTCTCCAAATCGGAAAATTTCCCTAACATCCTGTCGGAGGTTACGGTAATATTGCCTATCTTAGCAGAAATCTTATCTTGAAGACTAAAAATATATTCAATTGTATTGGCCATGTTAGGTACTATTTTTGCGATTTATGCGTTTGCCGGATTCGCTTATTGGCTATTCCAATTGCTCAAGCAAACTCCTACCATCTTGAAATGGTTGTTGATTATTGTTGCGCTTCCGGTTCTACTTCCGGTGTCTCTGGTAAAGTCACTGCCGCACTATTTAAAAAAAGACGGGAAATGGTATAAATATCGCTGGCTGGTTTACTTTAACTTCGCAATGATAATTTTGCTAATTATCCTATTCTGCCTCCCTGCATAACCGCCATTGCCCACTCTGCCATCACTACCTGATGCGCCCACTCTTCGTCATCCAGTTCGTCCGGATTGATATGCAGCACAGCCCGGATAAGGGCGTCTGCCGTAAACAGCCATCCACCCTTTTCACCTACCTGCGTGCCATTTATAGCTTTTTTATTTCTGCCTCCTTGATTTCAATGAGTTCTGCCAACTGAGCAGACACACCCAAGAAGAGGGAATCATCGGTTTTAATGATTTCGTCACCTTCAATCCAGCAGTTTGCCAGCAATGTTTCGTTGTACTTCATTGGGTCGGATTTGCCGATAACTGCGGCGGCTCCCAATGCTTTGCGGCTGGGTTTTTTTAAATAGCCGGAATGTCCGTCTACCTCTACCTTATATACATCACCGTATTTGGCTTTCCATTCTTCAATCTTTTGTTCGATTGTTTTTTCTACTTTTGCTGCCATATTCTTTTAAATATTACTTGATTTTACAATACATTTGATTCTATGTCCAGCGCGATAAACGGCAGTGCGATTTCCATATTCAAATCATCCAGTTTCATTCCGCGCGGAATCTCAGTGATAGATACGTTCACCAGCTTGTCGGTAGTGACAATACCGTTAGCTGGCACATACGACACAATTACATCGAAGTCGATATCCGTGATGTCTTCGTAGCCTTTTTCCTGTGCAGCACGGTCTAAGGCAATAAGCTCACTCTGCAACAAGGTGATAGTACCTTCGTACTCCTTCTTGCCTTTTTGTACACTACGGCCTTTAAGGCCGGAAGCATAAAGTACTTCCTTTTGCTGTTTCACTTTGTATTCGATGCCACGCAGTCCGGTGACTTCGCAACCCAGCAGGAAGACTCTTAGATCACAATACACATAATCTTTGCCATTGATACGAGTCATATTATTAAGATTTTGGATTAGTCAATGATAAATTCACGTTAATTTCTCTCAAGGTCGCGAGCGGCACAATCTTGCAAACCACATTCATGCGTCCGTTGGCAAGTACGTTCTGTGATGGGTCAATGTACGCAGTGAACGAACTGATTTCGCCAGCCATCGACGTATTAACCGCCCGGATGATGCTTGCCTCAAAACCTTTACAGATATATACCGGGATGGTTCCTTTGACTGCATCCACTTCGATGTTATCCAAGATGTCGTCGATATAAGTTTTGTAAGCGATAACCACCGCTTTGTCAATCACCCTGCCGAAGCTCAGAAAACAGTAATCATCCGTAGTGGTTGTTGCCGTAGCATCGCCATTGAGATAGTAACCGTTCTTTCCAATAAAGGTGCGGTAAAAGATATAGCCGGCATCGTTTAATAGATTCCACTGGCTGTAGTGCTCTTCCGGTTTATTGCCGTTCATCAGATAACCGGTCGCAGCAATCGCACCATCACGCACTCGCCCTAGGTTCTGGTGTACGGAGATTTTAGCTGCACGCCCTAGTACCTGTCCGATGGCGGCACTGTACTGTTTGCTGTCGCCTACTTTCCCGTCCGAAGCCAAGACCACCGATATGCGGTTCGATGAACCTTCGCGCGGTTGATATAGACTTGTCGTTTCGCCCGTCCAGCCAACAGCCGGAAGCAGTACCCGGAACGGTGCAATACTAACTAGAAATTCTTCTGCCACTGCCTGTGCCGCTGCAATAGCGGTTATTACATCTGCGTCCAGCCCTTTCTCTTTTGTTACCACATAAGCGGCAGGCGTGTTGCGGTTGATACCCACCAAGCGGATGCGTCCGGCGGCAGAGTTTATCAGTTTCTTCAGTGGTGCATCGGCATCCGGTGCACAAATCTGTGTCAGCGTAGTGGCTTCACTCACCACCAGCAAGTGCAGTTCCGCACCGTCTCCGGCAACCGTATAGAACGCTGCAATGTCTTTATAAAGCAGCGGATTTGTTGCTGCTTCAATGCCGTACTTCTTCAAGTCCTGTGTAGAGCCCAGCACATAGACTTTATTCAGTTCCAGTTTCCCGGCTACGGCTGCACCGGTAAGGATAAGGGCAGCTACGCCATCGTCCGACAGGCTAACGGTACCCATGTTACCATTGCCCAGTGTGATATTTACGTTTGGTAAACTCATTGTCTTTTTGTTTTAATAGGTTTTTAACTCACCGCGTCCAATACTGCTTTGATGCGCATTAGCGGCTTCGGGATTGTCCGGGAATATCAGATTATCGCTCGTTACAAAGAATCGCTTTGCCCGTGGATAGCAAACCCGGTATTGTTTGAGAAAGTCCGGTTCCAGCTGAACGTTCTCTTCTTTCTTTTTCATCGTCTCTTCGGTGGTCTGTGTCTCTTCTTTCTTTTTCATCGTTTAAATGAAGTTTAATCGTTATTTAAACCGTTTGCGAAGCCGGCGGAATAATAACCAACCTGCTAGGAAACTCACTGATAGTTTGCCTATCTTTATCCATAACTCCTTCCACCAGGTGAGTGCGGGAACAAGAGGCGGTTGCTCTTTTATAGCCGATAGTTCGCTTCGTACCTGCGTTAGTTCTTCTGTGAGAATAATGTTCTGCCGTGCTAGGCTATCACAGGTTCCGGTTATAATCAATGAATCACCTTCTCCTTTGGTCACCTTCACTGTAGCTTGCCCGCTCTTGATGCTATATCCGGCTCCAACGGGCAACGCAGATAATTTAGTCGAAGGGATCTTCATTTTCGCAACACTCATGGGGACAGGTACGAGGTTCATCTCGAATCTTTTTGTGCGTTGCAGGCTGTCGCTGTTTTGGTGGGCTTGGTTCAAGATTGGCTTCGGACTTTTGCAACTCATCGCGCACAGGGCAACTAGCACTATGAGGGCAATGATTAGCCAGTTCCACGGCTCGCCTGAGTCGGACCATCTCTTTTCTAATTCCATTGATTTCGCGTTTTAAAGGTTCTACTACTTGTTCCATCAGGATGTCCATCGCTGTTTTCACATTAGCCAATTCATCACCACGGGTGTTTGTTTTGTCGGCAACTACTTCTGCCTGTAGCTTTTCCACTTCGGCATCATATTTCTTGCGTAGTAGTACAGCCGTCAGCCATCCGCCTAGCGGACCGGCTAACAATGAAATTACGGCTAATACGATTTCAGTTCTTTCCATCCTTCGGAAGGTTTATTGTTTGATACCTATTGATTTCAACCATTTTTGTACATCGAATGAGGGACAGGCTTTGGCGGCTACTTCATTGTGACCGATGATTTTCACATCAGGGAAACGACGATGGAAGTCTTTCACGTAGGCTTCCATAGCTTGTAGTTGTCCGATGGTGCGGGTGTCTTTGGCTGTCTTTCCATTGTGGGCTACACCTCCGACGTAAACCACATGGCGGCTGATACTGTTGTATCCGGTTGCTCCATTCGTCACTTCCCACTGGTCTACCTGCGCATCTTCGTTGTTCTTTACCAACCGCTCTACAGTCCCGTCCAGTTTGAATAGGTCTGTGTATCCTACCTGCTTCCAACCACGCCCACCCTGTGAGGTCGGGTTCGTGTGCCACGCCTTGATGTCGGCGGCTGTGACGACACGACCTTCGGGCGTGGCGGTGCAGTGGATAACTAAGAATTTTAGGTTCATATCAGTTTCCGTCTATTGAATCAATATGTCCATGCTTGTCAATGGCAGAGTCAAGAGTAAATGCTTGATTTATAATATTATCCATAATATTCACGACTCCTTCATTTACAGACAAACTCGTTCCGTCAGTTACCGTGGAGTACTCTCCATCCTTACCTACATAAGCCCTTGCATCGCATTCTTGTGCGAAAACATACCCGTCTTTACTGACGAATACCTTTTTCGAATTCAGTGCCTGCTTTGATTCCTTTGCAACTTCGTCAACAGAGGCCGAAGCCTCTGTTTTACTGTTTTTATTTGCTTCCATGACTTTATACGGTTTTGTCATCTACAATTGCTCCGAATCCTTTGAAATTCAGCGGCAGACAGAGGTGATACATCGAAAAGCCGATGGTATTGGCACGTCCTTCCGGATCCTGGCTGGCTTCGCGCTTATACATATCTACATCGCCCATGCATTGAACGGCACGTTCGAGCGGAAAGAAAGTTGACGCACGCAAATCTTTGCTTGCATCAGCAGCAGCACCCCACGGGTTTTTTGTGATTACACCGGCTACATCGCGATACATCGGAATGCCCGCTGTTGGGTAAATGTCAAAACCGTACATTGGCAATACCTCACCAGTAGCTAGGTTCTTGTACTGTTTGGCAAACACTTCGTCGGTCTGCAACAAATCAAGCGTATGTTTTGAGTCCAGTTGCAAAATGAACGGACCGGTAGCACCAATTTCTAACAAAGCCACATGAGCAGCGGCCAGGTCATTAGGAGTTAATTTATTGAATCCGTCCGCACGCTTGGCACCAGTAGTACGCAGGAACACAGTGTCTGCAATTCCCGATTTAGGAATAGCCAGAGAATGAATTGATTTCAATTCGGACTTACGTTCCAATGCAACATTGTGTCTTTCCACATGTGTGTCTATAATGTCGTAAGAGGCTGCGTGCAGGTCTGTGTATCGGACGCGTGTGTTTTGCGTGTCAAACCTGTCCAAACCAATAGGTACATCACCGTCTACCAGTTCCACGGTAGGAATGGGATACGTGGTATTGTTAATCAGCACTTCTGGGTCGGCTCCTAAATCTACCAGGTGAATCACATTAAACTTAACCCATGCACTCATGTTTCGGATGCGCTTTAACCAGGAGGCTTTCTGCCTGAACATCTTGATAAGTTCTCCCGTCCATAGTTCCGTATAAACGCCTTCCAATGCGACACCTACCGGCATGAACGGCAGACAACCCAGTCCAACAAGAATGGCAGAGCCGATTTGGGACTCAATGCCCAATGATTGTGCCAACACACTTCCCATACATACATTGATGACAAGCATCACCATCAGGGAGCACATAAATTTCAATATAAACTTCATTTCTTCTTTTATTAATTGGTTATTACTCTTCAAATCGGGGAGCAGTGTTATATTCAGCCTTGTATAGCCGGATGTATTCCTCCTTGTTATCCTTGCGCAACGTGATAATATCCTCAGCAGACAATTCGCTCAACTTATTTGCGTCAGTAGAAACCGTGCCCGGTACTTGCGCCTGCCTGTTACGAGAGAGGTTCAACACATCGGTGGGCTTTTGAGAGGCAGGAATCAGTGCCAGCGTTTCGTTGAGTTGCTGAATGCCGACTGCTTTTCCCAAGTTAATAAAATGCTCTTTCTTATCAGCATTGATTTTCTTAGAAGTTACAGCAGCGTCCACCGCACTGGTGATAGCGCTTAGCTTGATGCTGTTCAGTTCTGTTTTCATCGTTACGTTGTCTGTTTGAAAAGCCAAACAGATAGAAATTTTATCCAGAATTTCTTGTTCGGTAGCCGCCTCCGGCAAACCCAGTTTTAAAGCGATTGCTTTTGTTTCCATGTCCTTTTTGTTTTCGTTATTATTTTCGTTATAAATTGGAATCTCTTTGTTTTCACCTCCGGCAGCAAGGGTTATCATATTGCCGTCTTTCCAGAGGGCAAGTGCACCGTCATCAGAACCAATGTCTACAATACTGACCTCAAATAATTTGCTCTTGGTTAGTGTCAATCGGCTTTGCCCTGGAAGTTTCAATTCAATCGCGTCACTCCATTCCAACGGGTCAAGTCCGGCACTGACCATGCGAATAAAGCCGTCCTCTACCTTTTGCCCTATTTGCTTGGCAAAATCATCCTTTTCATCAAAAAGCGCGTCGCCAAGAAGTTTCCTTTTGCCTAGTTCCTCTCCCTCCACACGTATATTTACAACGTTTCCTAAAGGGAGAACTTCATCTTTTATTCCACGGAAAGCCCGCTGGTGCATCCATAAAAGAATCGGATTCTTTTTGTATTGCTTCAGGTCAACCCCGTCTATCATCGTACGAAATCCGAAGCTGTTCACCTTACTTTCGTCTATTATCACAAATGTCTTTGCCATATCACTCGCTAAATTTTCAGCAAATAAACGGCAGAAAACAAGGCGTTGCAAGTATCTCTCCAAGGGTTGAAGAACTTCATTAAACCCTTGGAGAGATACTTTTTTAGTAGTCTTTCACGCGCGTACTTTGCTGTGCAATCAGCGAATAATTACCTAAAAAAGACAAGCCTATGACCGAAGAAATGAGCAGGGAACAGAAACGTGATGCAGCCAAAAGGCTGTTTGTAAAAGGCAACATGACGGGCAAAGAGATAGCCATCATGTTGGGCGTAACCGAAAAGAGCATCAGCGAATGGCGGAAGAAGTACAACTGGGATGATGATAAGCGCACGC
>JAVVRI010000108.1:0-10751 GCA_036654795.1 Tannerellaceae bacterium | reverse complement strand
AGTCGAATTCGACCGGCACGCCGGCGATTTCCCAGTGGCCGCTTTGCGTGTCCTTGCCGGTCGAACGCTCGCGCGCCGCGCCGTAGGCACCGGTGAACCCGTCGCGCTGTTCGAAGCCGGTAGCCCATTCGCCGCTGGCCAGGTGGGCGGCTGCGGCCAGGCCCAGGCGCTCCATGTTCGGCAGTTTCAGAGGCTTGCCGCTTCTGGCGACGGTGCTGGCGATATGGCCAAAGGTATTGGCGCCGGCGTCGCCGTACTTGGCCGCGTCCGGCGTTGCGCCAAGGGGTGCAAATGGTGTCCAGTTTGCTACCCAGGTCGTTGTCGGTCAAAGGACGCCAGAAGTTGGGACGCAGTGCTTCGCGAACGGTCTCTTTGCCATCCACTTTATAGGAGGCAAGGGCGCCAGAAGACTTGTCGATGCCTATGCTGATCTGTCCGCTGCTGAGGGTGAGGCGACTGTCGGTGTCGGAAGCCGTTACTTTGCCTGCCTTGCCGGAAGCGGTTAAGACGGGAGTGTGGAAGGGTAGCTCCACCTGCTCGCTTGCCAGCAGTGTGCCTGCTTTTAGCAATCCGTCGTCCGCTGCTTGATAGGCGTAGAGGGTGAGGAAATATTCCACGCCCGGACGGCTCTCAATCTTGGGGAAGTTGGTGGCAAAGATGCCCTTTTCGAGTGGCTTGACCGATACTTTGTCGATCGTCCCGGAGGCTAACTCCACGCCGTCGCCCTCCAGCTTCCAACCGAAAGTAAAGTCGCTGAGGTTGGTGAAGTAGAACTTGTTCTTGATCTCTACCAGTCCGGTCGTATAGTCTGCCAAGCGGAAGGCTATGTTTTGATAGACCTTCTTCACTTCGTGGATATGTGGCTTCAGGGTGCGGTCTGCCGCAATGAGTCCGTTCATGCAGAAGTTGGCGGTGCTTGGTGTTCCCTTGGGCGCCATGTCTCCGCCGTAAGCCCAGAAGAAGCGGCCGTCCGGAGTTTTTTGGGCAATGCCCTGATCCACCCAGTCCCAGATGAAGCCACCTTGCAGGGAGGGATACTTCTCGATCACATCCCAATAGTCCTGCAGATTTCCCACGCTGTTACCCATTGCATGCGCATATTCGCAAAGGATGAGCGGTTTGGTCGGCAGGTAGAGGACGTGGTTGAGCAATACGTCTAGCTTTTTGTACATAGGGCAGAAGATGTCGGTATGCGGTCCCTTGATGCCATCCTCGGAATGGACGGGGCGGTTGGACTTGTCGTTGTTGTGTATCCAGTGGTAGGTAGTGCCAAAGTTGCATCCTTCGCCGGACTCGTTTCCGAGCGACCAGACGATGACGGAAGGATGGTTCTTGTCCCGTTCGAACATGCGCTCGGTGCGGTCTACAAAGGCAGCTTCCCATTCGGGTTGGTTCGCCAAGCATTTGTCTGCGTCGTAGCCCATGCCGTGGCTCTCGATGTTTGCTTCGTCTACTACATAGATGCCGTATTGGTCGCAAAGTTCATACCAGCGCGGGTCGCAGGGGTAATGAGAGGTGCGCACGCTGTTGATGTTATTCTCCTTCATCAGTTGGATGTCTCTGAGCATGGAAGCTTCGCCGACTACGTGTCCGGTATGCGGATCGTGCTCATGGCGGTTGACGCCTTTGATGTAGACGGGTTGTCCGTTCACCAGTAGTTGTGCATGCTTCGTCTCCACTTCGCGGAAGCCAATGGAGCGGTTGATGACCTCTTCTACTTTACCGCCTATGCGGAGAGTGAGGAGGAGCTTATATAGGTTGGGCTTCTCGGCACTCCAGAGTAGGGGGCTTTTCACCTCGTGGCTGAAGGCAACCGTGGTTTCGCCCTTAGCAGGTTTACGGCGTTCGGTGTAGAGGCTTTTGCCGGACTCGTCCAGCAGGGATACTTCCACTTCGGCGTTTCGTGCCGGTTTCTTTCCACCCAGATCTACGAAGAGACTGAGGGTGGCGTCGGTATAGGTGTCATCCAGATCGGTCACCACTTCAAAGTCGCGGATGTGTGTGGCTGCTGTACGTGCGTAGATATATACGTCGCGCTGGATGCCGGCAAAGCGCCAGAAGTCCTGATCCTCCAGATAGTATCCATCGCTGAACTTGAATACCTGTACGGCAATCTCATTCTCGCCACCGACTACGTAGGGGGTAATATCGAATTCGGCAGGGGTCTTCGAGTCTTGCGAGTAGCCAACCTTCTGGCCGTTTACCCATACGTAGAAAGCTGAAGCCACAGCGCCGAAGTGGAGCACTACCTCCCGGTCTTTCCATGTTTTAGGCACAGTGAAGGTACGTTTGTAGGAGCCAACGGGGCTGTTTTCCACCGCGATGAGCGGCGGGTTCTTCTTGATACCATATCCGCTGCCCACATAGAAGGGGTAGCCGTAGCCTTCCAGTTCCCAGTTGGAGGGAACTTTGATCTCCTTCCAGCCGGAAAGATCTTTACCCTTTAGGAAGAAGTCCATGGGGCGTTCGTCGCTGCGGGGCACAAAGTTGAACTTCCACATCCCGTTCAGGCAGCTGTAATAAGGAGAAGCCTGCTTGTCGTTCTTCATCGCCATCTCTTGATTGGGGTAGGCAAGGAAGGTTGCGGCGGAGGGAAGCCGGTTGATGTGTAACACATCAAAATTCTCCCAGTCGTTGTCCGAATGGGGGTACTTGTTTCTTTTCATCTCTTTCGCTATGCTTTTGGCTTCGGTCGGGCGCTCGGTGGGCGAACCTTCGTATTGTGCAAAAGCAGAGCAGAGTGGCAATAGCATTGCTATTGCCACCATACTGTTTTTTCTCATATTGATTGGGACTACTGTTTATTTACTGAAGTTCGGATTCTGTTCCCAGCTCGGGTTGAGCAGGAATTCGCTGTGCGGGATAGGTAGCAACTGGTGCTTACTCTCCACGAAGTTTTCCACGTAGGGCTTCTTGTGATCTACCAATGCTTTACCAACAATTCCCCAACGGATAAGGTCGTACCAGCGTGAGCCTTCCAAGGCCAGTTCACACGGGCGCTCCACATCTTGCAGGTGCTTCAGCACGGCGTCTTTGCTCATTGTGGTTGGCAGTGCAGGCACATCGACACGGGCACGCACTTGGTTGATGTAGCCAATGGCTTCGGCCGTAGCTCCACGGTCGTTCAGGCATTCGGCGTAGAGGAGCAGCACGTCGGCGTAACGCACGATGGGGATGTTGTAGGCACTGCAATCCCAATACTGGCTCAGCGAGGAGTCCCAGGTTACGAACTTGTGCCAGAAGATTTCGTCCTTACCATGGTAGTCGATGAAGTGCTTACCCTCCTCGAAGTAGAAGGCTTCCGTCTCCTTGTCGTCGAACAGGATTGTGTTGTAGAGGCGGTCGCTGTATTTCCCGTCTGAAGTCTTGTCCTTCTTCATTGTCTCGAAGAGCCAGTAGGAAGGGTAAGCCTCCTCATACCCCTCGGCATTCGAAGACGCCAGGTGGAGGGCAATGCGGTTGTACTCGCGGTGTCCACCTGAGCGGTCGCCAGAGAATTGTACTTCGAATACGGACTCGCGGTTGTTCTTGTGCATGCCGTCGAAGTTGTCCTTAAATTCGGGCATTAGTTCGTATTTACCGATCAGTTTGGCAAACTCTTTCTCCGCTTTTGCCTCTTCGCGGCACGCCATGTGGAGCTTGCCGAGGATGGCGGCAGCAGCATAACGCGTCACCCGACCAATCTCTTCAGCCTTGTATGCGCCCGGTTCGGGCAGCAAAGACTGTATTTCTGTCAACTCTTTCTCCATAAAAGCCACCAGCTCTCCGGCGGCAGCCTGTGTGGGGTAGAACTCTTCGTTCGTTCCTACCAGTTGCTTGGTGTAGAGAGGTATTCGTTCGCCAAAGTTCAAGTAAAGACGGAAGTAATAGTAGGCGCGCAAGAAGCGTGCTTCAGCAATGGAGCGACTTTTGATCTCCTCGGACACAGCGGGCACAGTGGGTATGTTATCGATGCATTGATTGGCATAGTTGATGCCCCGGTAGAGGTAGGTCCACTCGCTCGAGGTAACATCATCTGTTGGCGTGTTTACGAAACTTGCCAGCTGAAGCCATGAAGTAACGTCGGCACGAAAGTCCAGCTCATCGCTCCTATAATTGTCTACCACGATAAAGCGTTCGAAGGGTGCCCCCCAACTCATGCTGGGTTGCAAGCAGGCATAGGCACTGGTCAATCCTTTTACGATGTCTCCCTCGCTCTTCCAGAATACCGAGGGCGTCAGGTTGTTGGGGTCTGTTTTTTCGTCCAGGAAACTGCCTGTACAAGCCGTCATTCCCATGCAAAGAGCAGCTCCGGCTACGATTATATTTTTCATTTTCATATCTATTCTTTCTATTACTGATTAAAAACCTAACTTCAAACCAAACATGTAAGAGCGGCTGAGTGGATACAAAGCGTTGTCCACACCCATATAAGAGGTATTGTCGTCGCTGTTTACCGTTGCACCCGTGCCCGGATCATATCCTTTATAGGCGGTGATGGTAAAGAGTCGGTTTGCTCCGACGTACACGCGGAGGTTCTCTATCTTTAACGACTTACAAACTGAGGTAGGCATGTTGTAACCCAACTGTAGGTTGTTCAGTCGCAAGTAATTTCCGTTCTCCACAAAGCGATCAGAAGTTTTGATGTTACCATTCGGGTCGCCTATTACGGCACGTGGAATGTCTGTGTCCGTGTTTGTTTCCGTCCATGAATTTAGGGCGTCTTTGCCGTAGTTGAAGTTCTTGTCCATCCGTTGCAGCTGGCGCTTCATCGAGTTATAACGTTTTACACCGAAGTTACCATAGAAGTTAGCCATCAAGTCGAAGCCCATATAGGCTAGGTTGATGTTGAATCCCAGTACCACTTTCGGGCTACCGCATCCTACTTTTACTTTGTCGTTCGAGTCCAACTTGCCGTCTCCATTCTGGTCGATAAAGCGGATGTCTCCCGGTTTGGCGGCCGGTTGAAGGGGCAACCAGGTGCCGGCTGCATCTTTCGAGCCGTGTGCTGTGTTCCATTCGCTTACCTCTTTTTCACTTTGGAAGATGCCTTCCGTCTGCAACACCCAGAACTCGCCGATTTCGCCACCCACATAGGTACGTGCAGGGCCTGATTCGTGAAGGTAACCGGGGTCGGACATCTCTTTTAATACACTCTTGTAATGCGAGATGTTCAGGTCGAGATCATACTTGAACTTGCCGGCGTTGCCATGATAGATAGCCTGTACTTCCATACCTGTCGTACGCAGCTTGCCTTCATTGACGATCAGCGAACCGTAGCCGGTACAAAGACTGATGTTTTTGCTTGACAGCATGTCCTGTGTGTCCTTGATGTATCCTTCGACAGACAGTTCCAGCTTATTGTTCCACAAACCGAGGTCGATACCGATGTTCTTATAAAGCGTGGTTTCCCATTTGATGTTGGTGGAGGGCAGTCCGGTAACGGCGTAACCCAAGTTGATGTCTTGTCCGCCCAATGGGTAGTTCAAGTGGTTGTTGTTGTAGGTCAAGCGTGGAATGTATTTGTAGTTACCAATCGATTGGTTACCCAGCGCACCGTAGCTCAAACGCAATTTGAAGGTAGAAACGGTTTCTTTGAAATCTTCCCAGAAACCTTCGTTGGCAATGTTCCAACCCAGAGAAGCGGAAGGGAAGAACCCCCATTTATGTCCTTCGCCGAAACGTGAGGAACCATCGTAACGGGCAGAGATCATCGCCATATAGCGATAGTCATAGTTATAACTGAAACGTCCGAACGCTGAGCGCAGGGCGTAACGGTTGTAACCTCCGTCTACGGCATAGTTGTCCTGTCCGTGTTCCAAGTAGGGCATGTCGTTGTTTTCGAAGCGAGACGTAGAGCCGGTTTGGTCGTCGTAGCGGTTTTCCTCTTGCGAGATACCGAGCAGTGCCTGGATAGAATGTTTCTCTTTGAAGCTTTTGCTATAATTGGCTGTCAATTCCAGCAGGTCTTCTGTCGTTTTGCTTCTTTTCTCGTATAAGCTGGCGATGGTATTCACGCTGTTTGCACCCACATAATAGGTCGGTGTAAACGACTTGTAGTGATAGAAGTTCATATTACGTCCGGCCTGAAACTTGATAACGAGGTCCTTGATCGGTTCGTATTGTATGTAGGCCGATGCGGTGATATAGTCTGATGCGTTTTGGGTCTTAACCAGCTTGTTGAATGCAACTGGATTGGCAGCATCCGTCATGCCTAATCCGGGAATAGCACCACCGAAACCACCTTCATTCTTATCGTCGTACACGTGAATAAGCGGCTGGATGTTTGAAGTCTGATACATGCCCGGGAAACCGGTGTTTGCCTCAGGGGTGTCTGTCTGACGTCCGTAACTAACGGACTCTCCCATCTTAAATTTGCCGCGCTTCACGTCTGAGTTCAGACGGAAGCCAAACTTCTCGGAATCGGTTCCTACCACGATCCCGTCGGTAGAAGAGTAGAAGCCGGAAAGGGCTACGTTCATGATTTCATTTCCGGCTGTGTACCCGATGTTATACTTCTGTGTTAGTCCGCGACGGTAGTATTCTTTCTGCCAGTCTGTGTCGGCAAACTGAGCCGGGTTGGCTTCGTAAGCATTGATGTACTTCGGCCAGCGGTTTGTAGGGATGCCGGCGTTGGTCAGGGCTAATTTGTTTACCTGAATATATTCAGCTGAATTACAGATGTCCATACGCTTAGGTAGATCGTCCATGCCCACAAAGGCGGATACCTGAATGCGAGGTTCTTGTATGCCGCCACGATGGGTCTCAATCAGGATAACGCCTGCTGCTGCACGTGCGCCATAGATTGCTGCCGTAGCCGCATCTTTTAGTACTGTCATCGATTTGATATCTTCCGGATTTAGGAAAGACATATCGCCCGGTACGCCATCAATGATAACCAGAGGTTCGTTGCTTGAACCCCATGAGGTCACACCACGTACCATCATCGTTGGTTTGGAACCCGGTGCACCGTCGCCAAAGTTGACGGACAGACCCGGCGCCATTCCTTGTAAAGCTTCTGCCGCTCCGGCAGTAGGCAGGTTAGACAGTTTGTCTCCAGATACGGTGGTGACAGAACCGGATACATCCGACTTCTTCTGTGTACCGTAACCGATTACGACTACCTCGTCCAGCTTCTTCGTATCTTCTACGAGCACTATTTTCAGGGAAGTTTGGTTACCCACTGTGATTTGTCTTTGTAAGTATCCGATGTAGGAAACAGTCAGATTGCTTTTTCCTGCCATTTCGAGGGAGAACTTGCCGTCTATATCGGTGATCGTACCGTTCGTCGTGCCTTGTTCAACCACGTTTGCACCGATGATCGGTTCGCCTCGTTCATCCGTTATGATGCCGGTTACTTTGCGGGCCTGTTGTGCTTCGAGCAATGCCGTGCGACCTACCAGTGTTTTATACAACACGATATGTTTGTCTTCAATGGTATATTTTACCCCCTCTTTGGCAAAGAGATCGTTCAATATTTCCGAAACCATTTTGTTGCTCGCTTTGATTGATACTTTGCGGGCGGCATTGATCTGCTTCGTATTGTAAGTGAAGTAGAAGGAACTTTCTTGTTCGATGGTGGACAATACCTCCTGTACGGTTGCATTCTCCATGTCTAAAGAAAGCCTTGTGTTCTGCGAGTAGGTCACGCTGGCAAAAGCTTGTACGGTTCCTAACAGGATAAATAATAGGATGCATCTCATAATAAGAGTAGTTTTTCTATGCCACACTGATTTCTCACGATCATGCGGCGTGTTTTTCATAATAAAATCCATACATTTGTAATTGATTAATTGGTAATAAATTTAGGTGAACTCTAATGCGTTACCCCAGTTTAGTCTGAACCGAAGGTGTTGCAGCATCTTCGGTTCTTTTGCTTTACAGGGTTTTCTCTGTTAATCATGTTTCATAGGCTGATAACTGTTTATTTAGGATAATATAATAATATTATGTTTCCGTTTGTACTGTAATCCAGATTGCGGGTCTCTTTCAGTAAGTTTAATACTTGGTTGATTGATGTCGATTCTTTGAACCGGCAGCTGAACAGTTCGGCTGCCAAGCGGCTGTCCCGGATTGTGATCTTTACTTCGAAATGCCGTTCCAGATCTTTTACAATCTCGTCCAGCCGTCTGTTTACGAAGCACATTTCTCCATCTGTCCAGGAGGTAATGGCTTCGGTATCCACTTGTTTTACTAGATTTAGGCCACCTTCTTTGGAATAGGAGGCTTGTTCGTGTGGCTTCAGGGTCAGTTTGTTTTCATTGTCAGTAGTGGCTATTTCTACTTTTCCTTCGGCAAGGGTAACAAAGGCAACTTCATTCGTATAGACTTTTACGTTGAAGCGTGTACCTAGCACCTTGATGTCCATTAAGGAAGAATGTACAATAAAAGGAACCCGTCCGTTGTGTGTTACTTCAAAGAATGCTTCACCTTCCAGCTTCACGTTTCGATCGTTTTCCGAGAAGCGGGTAGGATAGGTCAGCTTGCTTTGCGAGTTTAGCCATACCTTTGTTCCGTCCGAGAGCGTAAGCGATGCACGCTGTCCGTCCGGCACTTCTACCGTGTTTAACGTTACGTCTTCTTCCTGTTGCATATAATAGAGGTTGATACTCAGCAATCCCACAATAAGAATTGCCGCAGCGTATTTCGCCAGACTTGTCAGCGTAAAGCGTTTCGTTGATTGAGGAAACTTTTCCTTGCTTATTCCATTAACAAACCGACTATAAGCGGCTTCTATCTCTTGTTTTTCAGAGAAATGAAGTTCGTCCTTCAAGCTCCAGATGCGTTCCATCTCGAAAAGCCAGTCGGCATTTGTCTTCTCTTCACTAATCCATTGATCGATTAGTTTCCGCTCTTCTGCTGAACAGCGGTGAGTAAGAAATTGTATGAGTAGTTGTTCGTCCATATATTAAGAAGACAATCCTACCGATAGTTACTACGTGCTCAAAAAAGGGAAAAAGTCTTGTTGCTGTTATATAACATAAACATTAAAACAAATAAATTGCGTAAATCAGTGCGTAGAAAAAGCATTGCTTGGCGGATATGTCCCTCCACGGTGCGGATGGAAATGTTCATTGCTTCAGCTATCTCCTTATGGCTCATGTCTTGGAAGTAGCAAAAGCGAAAGGCTTCGGCACATTTGGGGGGAAGTTTGTCTACTGATTGCTCGATTGCTTGCCGTATGTCCTGATTAATGATTTGTTTGAGCACATCGTTGGCATCTGTCTGTTCGTCCAGAAAGGCGATGCGAGCTTCGGCCAAGCGGATGTCCGATTCATATTCGCTAACCACCATCTGGTGCTTCAGGTAGTTCAGGCAATTGTTTTGAACCCATTTAAAAAGGAAGGATTGTATGTTTCTGGCCTCAATCGTTCTTTTCTGTTCCCAATAGGCGGCGAAAACCTCCTGTACAAGATCTTTAGCAACCTGTTCGTCTACAAAACGACACGCCAATGCCATGAGCTTCGGGTAGAAACATTCAAAAAAGCGACGGAAAGCAACCGGATCTCCTTGTTTTACTTTTTCTATATCTATTGGCATGTGCATTTACAATACTTACTGGTAATGCAAAGTAAGTATAAATATTCAATAATATCCTATTCATTTTGTACCTTTGTCCAAATATGGTAGAAAGAAACGAATTACATCCTAGAAATAAGCACAACGGACAGTATGACTTCCCTAAGTTAGTAGAGGTTTGTCCGGCGCTTGAGCGCTTTGTTGTACGTAATGAATATGACACGCTGACTATCGATTATTTTAATCCATCTGCCGTAAAAGCGCTCAACAAAGCACTTTTAATGGCTTATTACGGTATTACCTATTGGGATATACCGAAGGATTATCTGTGTCCCCCCATCCCTGGAAGGGCTGATCACATTCATTATATTGCCGACTTGATAGGCTATTTGCCGGAAAACAATCAAAGTTGCCGTTGTCTGGATATTGGCGTGGGTGCCAATTGTATTTATCCTATTATTGGATGCACGGAATACGGATGGAGCTTTGTGGGAGCAGATATTAATCCGGTAGCAATTGCCAATTCCCGGAAGATAGCTACTTGCAATCCGGTCCTGACGCACCGTATCGAGTTGCGCCTTCAACCCGAAAGTAACTCTATCTTTAAAGGAATCATTGCACCGGACGAATATTTTGACGTAACCGTCTGCAATCCTCCCTTTCACGACTCAGAAGAGCAGGCTGAACAGGCAGCGCTTCGAAAACTAAGCAGTCTGAAAGGTAAGAAGGTGGTAAAAGCGGAACTAAACTTTGGCGGTAACGTAAAAGAGCTCTGCTGTGAGGGTGGTGAACTTCGCTTTCTGCTTAATATGATTACCGAAAGCAAGGAGTTTAGTAAGAATTGTGGGTGGTTTACCACATACGTGTCGAAAGAAAAGAACTTAAGCCGACTCTATGCCAAACTAAAGGCTGTGCAAGCAACTGAATATAAGACGATCGACATGAAGCAGGGAACGAAAAGCAGCCGAATACTGGCTTGGCGGTTTCTCTGAATCTTTTGACCGGCCTCGTAGCCGGCGTATCAGTTGTAGCAGAAATAATAGCTCAAGTTTCGGAAGTATTTTTTATGCAGTTTGAGCGAGCTCCCTCATAGCCTTCAACCTCCGGTTGTCAAGCAGAATTTGAGAGAGTAGCTTCTCCTGATCCATACAGAAGAGTTCGGCAACAATTGTCAGTTTATCAAATTGCGAATTTTAGGATTAATATTCCACGTTTCACACCTCCATCTATCTGTAGCTCTGTTAGTTCGTGTG
>JAVVRI010000107.1:0-10933 GCA_036654795.1 Tannerellaceae bacterium | reverse complement strand
AAAAAATTAATTTTTATAGCCTTTTTCAATCAAAACCGTACTATTTACTTCGATCGACGAGTGGTTGCAAATCAAGGTGTCAGATAACCACTTCACCCCGATGACTTTTGCAACTCACCCCGATGAGTTGCAAAAGTCATCGGGATAAAGTATATCTCGGTTTTCTCCTTAATTTTGTCAATAAATACATGAATTGATGGAGAGGACAAAGGAGAGGACAAAGGAGGGGACAAAGAAGAGTATGGC
Organism: Tannerellaceae bacterium; assembly: GCA_036654795.1. GTDB lineage: Bacteria > Bacteroidota > Bacteroidia > Bacteroidales > Tannerellaceae > JAVVRI01. The sequence continues at coordinate 10,687 of JAVVRI010000107.1, read as the reverse complement.
CGACAAGTTGCAGACGCAGCAGCCGGCTTTGTTATTGATTGCGTATTTTGAGCGTTACATACAGCGGGTGAAGCTGCGGGGCAGTGCGTACACAGTGGCTAATTATGAAAATTCGCTTGGGGCGTTGCGCCGCTATCAGGAACTGGTGGGGGTGGAGCCGTTTCTACTGGTGGACTTGACGGCGGAATGGGTAGTCGGATATACGGACTACCTGCAGGGGAATGTGTGGATTCGGAAAGGCGACAATATGCGGTTGAGGAATAACTCGATTGCGTTTTATCTGCGTACGCTGCGCACGGTCTACAACGCGGCACTGGCGGATCATGTGCTGGAGCGACCGGAACATTCGCCGTTCGAAAAACGATTTGCGAGCAACCCGACGGCGAAACGTTTCTTGACTGTAGAGGAGGTAAAGAGCCTGATAAAGATTGATCTGTCGAACGATCCCTCCATGGCGGAGGCGCGCGATGTGTTTCTGTTTCTTCTTTTTGCCCGCGGGATGTGTTTCATCGATCTGTTTAATCTGAAGTGGAGCGATGTGGACGCGCATTACCTGCAATACGAACGCAGTAAAACGGGCGTCGAGTTGTGTGTGCAGCTGATCCCGGAGCTTAAGATGTTGCTGGACAGGCAGCGCAGGCCAGACCAGAAGGAGAAAGACTATGTCTTTGCCTCGCTGCATGTCAGCGTGCGTACCGGAAAGATGGTGTCCGAAGCGACTGCCCTAAGGCGCATCAACCGCCGCCTTTCCGCCTTGGGGCTGATGGTCGGGATAAAACGAATACTGACCACCTACATAAGCCGCCATACCTGGGCAACGTTGCAGGAAGAGAGCGGACAGCCTATCTCTATAATTAGCCGCGGACTGGGGCATCGCTCGGATCGCGTCACACAAATTTATATGGGGGGCATCTCTCAACAGAAAATCGATGGAGCCAATGATGGAATGATTAATCTTTTTTTTCGAGAAGATATGATGGAGATGGAAAATAAAAACGATAGCTATGTTAAAAATAGTGAATGTCTTATTCCTTGTATGAATAAGACATGAGTATAATAATACTGTAATCATCCCTTGAAATATAGGATTTACATGCTGTAAATGTACAAGTTATTCTTATATTTCCAAATTAAAATGCCACATATTTACATCCTCTATTTGATGCTTATTTAGGAAAAAGGCTCTGCAATAAAAGCCTATTGGCTAAAAGTTCATTCTTAATTATCTGAATTTCAGATAGCACGCGATCCATCTCTGTTGATGTCTTATTCATACAAGGAATAAGACATCAAATAGACGAAAAAGGATTAAATGAAGGCTTGTAAAATGGAAAATAAGAAGACGAAAATAGGATGGATGTGTTTGTTGCTGTTTTTTTCGACAACAACGTTGTTCGGACAAAAATTTCAGTCCGCAGATGCCTATTCGTATTTATTTCCGGAGCATGAAAATCGGTTATTGGTCGATTCTGGGGAAAATGCTTCCGAGCTTCAGCGCATGTGTCAGAGTTTGGAGGAGACACGTGTATCCCTGCTCGAAGACGAACAGGAGCTTCGGCCATTAAAAATCAATAAATATGAAAACATTTGTAACAGGTTTGGCGATAGTTGCTTGCACGGTAGTGGCAGGTTGTTCGCAACAAGAGATTCCGACCCCTATTGAAAAGGTGTCCGATGTGAGTCTTGGCATTTCTGCCAAAGTAAGTAGCACACAGACGAAAGCGGTGGTGGAAGGAGGAGCCATTGCCTACGCGGTGAAAGATTACGCCTCTCAGCCCGGTATGGGGGTCGTGGTGTTGAATGGGGCAGGTGATGGCTTCTATAAAACAGACTTAGCCGGTAGCCACATCTGGTTTATGGGGGATGATAAGGGACAGACTTGGAAGTCGATCTCTGCGCTTGGCACTAATTTTGCCGGTGCTACGGAGGCATCGTATGAACTGACCGATGCGATCGGAACGGTCTATGCCTATTATCCGAAGCAGGCAGTAGTTACGGGATCTACCGCAGCCGCGTTGGCATGCGAAGCCCCGCTCAAATCAACAGGAACGATCACTGTTTCGGCTGATGAAACGAATGCAGAGATGAAATTTGGCGCTAATGGTTGGAAGGCAAATACGGCGGATGCCATTAAGAAGGTACTGGCTGCTCCGGAGGAGGTGGACTACCTATATGCCTCAAACACGGGGCGTAATGTGAATAGTGGATGTGTTGGTGGCGGTACGTCTGAAGGCAATGCCGGTACTACCAATCCGGGGCGCGTGATTACGCTGGAGATGAAGCATGCCCTTACCAAAGTATCGTTTCTCGTATACAATGACGGTACGTTGCCGGGTGCGGGGAGTTTGACAGCGATTGAGATTCGCAACGTCAGCGGCAAAACTGCCTTTGTGGCCCCGGCTTCGGGGGCTACCATGAAGTTGGCGAATGGCGCAATCGTAGCCACGGGAGCAACAGGGGATAAGATCACCCGTACCATCACCGGTTACACGGTTCCGAAGAAAATAGGGACAGGAGGAACGGAAGATCAGTACAATTTCAAAGAGACGACGACCGTTACCGGTCCCGCGGTAGCCCGTAAGGTCAGTCTGTTGGTCTATCCGCTAACTACTATTCCGGCCAATGAGATTGAGGTAGTCTTCACCATCGACGGTAGTGCGTATGCAGTGAATTTGCCAAACACGACGGCGGCAGCATGGGTGGCAGGTAACAATTATCTATACACCGTCCGCGCCTCCGAACGTAAATTGTCTGTAACCGGGGTGAGTGTTACCGATTGGGTGACTACCCCAGGTGGAAACATCGACTTATAATTAACAAACAATACATAAACATAAACAACAAGAATTATGAAACAACTATTTGTTTACATCGCAGCCTCTTTGGCTCTAACCGCTTGTACCTCTACCGACCTGGACGCACCCACTGGCGAAGTGAGTAGCGATGGTACCGGCATGCTCTCCATCCGCAACATCGGCCTCACCATCGACACGAAAGCTATCTATAACGGAGTAGCTGCAAGTGGCGCCAATAAGCTGAGTTCTATTGGGGTGATTGTAACCAAAGCGGAGGGAGCTAATAAAGCCTATTATTCAACTGATACAAAAAACCAAAAACAAACTTTTACGTATGGTGCTTCCTCTTGGACACCCGACGTCCAACTACCTCTGACGACTACTGAAGGTACGCTTTACGCGTGGGCTCCTTCAACCCTTGTCGGCTCTTTGCCGGCAACCGCAAGTGCTGCTGCCCCTACGGTGGCTGATACGGAGATAAAGGCGGCTCAGACGTATGTGTATAATGCTGATGTAGCTAAGAATGAGCTAACTACTGATCAGGAGGATTACCTATATGCTACATCTGCTCCTACTACGGTAAATAGAAAAAATAATGTGGTAGCTACCCTTGCGATGCAACACGCCTTGGCCAAAGTGAGCTTTCGCGTTATGAAGGTGAATGGTCAGACTGTGAGTGATACGGAGGACTTTGTGAAGAAGATTACACTGACTGCCGATGCTGCTAGTTTTGTAACATCAGCAGCTACGGGTGCCACGATGAGCTTGGCCGATGGAACCTTTACCGGAACAACAACGGCCACCGCCCTTACCTTCACCGCCGATAAGACTTGGGGGCAGGTCGCTACTTATGTCGACAAAGCAGGTACAGCCGATTTCGATAACGTTTCTGCTCAAGCCTTTGGCCTAGTGGCTCCGGTAACATCGGTCGCCAAGATAAAGATAACCCTTACTCTGGGTACGACTGCGAATGCGAATAGCGATTGCGACTACATCTCAGCAGAGGATGCGTTGACAAGCGTTACTTGGGAAAAAGGAAAACATTACATCTATACCTTAACGGTAACAGATCGTAATGTGAGCATTACTAGTGTAACGGTGGCTGACTGGACTGATACTACCATAACGCCGAGTGTCCCTGTAAAATAAAGACGCTTTTGTTGACTGAAAAGGATGGGTGGGGGTGACACCCTACCCATTCACAAAGAAATAAACTTAAAATGAATTTGATCATGACACGGAATCCTTTGAAGCTCCTTCCTTCGCTCTGCTTGGGGCTGCTGCTCTGTTGCGCTGCGACGAGTTGCACGGGCGGACTGGTGGAGGAGGCAATAGCGCCGGACGATGAGGCCGAACTGATAGCTTTGCGCTTTAACACGCCTGCCTTAGGGCTTTCAACGCGTGCGGTTACTACTGCTCCACTGCCCGAAGGTAGCACGGTGCGCATCGCTGCCTATCGCCGGGCGGAGGTGGGTACTCTGGGGGCGGAGGTGGATTTTGCTACTACTCAGCCTTATGCTGAGGCTACCTATGTGACGGATGCAAGTGGCAATCTGTCTCCTTGTACGGTGGATGAATTCGGCAGGCTGACGAGTAGCACCGGTACCGGTCTGGCTGTGAGCAGCGGAGTGTTCGACTTCTATGCCGTCTCGCCCGCCCGCCCGTTAGCACAAGGCGGCGGTACTTGGCAGATCAGCGGCATTCCGCATCAGGAGGACGTGATGGCTTCCGCCACACGTTCGGTCACCATTACACATGTTTCGCGACAGGTAGCGCTTACCTCTTTCATTCGCAAATGTGCGCAGGTGGTGTTTACCGTTAGCCCCCCGACAGGAGCAGACGCCGTGCTGCCCGACAATCTGAAGGCGACAGCACTGACGCTGACCTTGTTCAGCACTTCCGGTGCCTCCCTCACGGCTGGGAGCGACATTGTCCCCACAGGGGGAGACGCGACTCCGGCAGGTACGCTGACTTTCACGGAGTCGGACTTCGTCCCTGTAGCTTCCGGTTCCGATCCGAACAACTTGGGGCTGAACCAAGCAAGCCGCGTGGTGTTGCCAAAAGACGCCACGCCCTTCGATCTATCTGTCACCGTGACGCACAACAGCAAGGTTGAGACGCTTGCTGCCACCGGTGTGGGTGCTATTGCCTTAGAAGCCGGCAAACGCTATATCTTCATCCTTGAGGTAGCAAGCGACCGGTGCCTTTTGACGTTGAACGTTGTGGACTGGATTCCGGTCAATTTAACAGACAACAACGTGGGTGGAAAATAAAAAAGAATAAATTTCTAAAAACAATAGAAATGCAATGAATAGCATGAATCCATCGTTCCTTCTCCGCCTCGCAGCACTCAGTCTGCTGCTGGCTGCCGGTTGCACAATCACCGAACTGGAAGGGGGCGATGCCTCCGATGGAGACCAAGCAACCGTAGAGACTTGTCTATCTTTAAGCGTACAGTCCGCCGACGTCCTTCGTACGCGGAGCGTGTCGTTCACTGCGCCCGGCGTGGCTCCGGACGAAGCGTCCGAAACGGTTGGCGCTGCGGAAAGCAACGTCCCCGCCACGAAAGCAGCGGATGCCACTACCGGGGTGGACGAAGCAGCGGTGAAAGATCTCTGGATCGGGCAATACGACGCTTCCGGAACCCTTCTTGTTTCTAAATATATCGCTTCTTTCACCGGTACAGAGGTCAAGCTAAAGCTGGAGAAAGCTACCGGTACGAGCCATCTCTACTTGGTGGCGAATGCCGGAGATTTGACTAGCACTGCCGGAACAGAACTGGCCTTCAAAGCCCTCACGAATAGTCCGGCCTTTACCAACGGCATTCCGAATAGTAAGAATTGCATCATGATTGGCTCTTTAGACAAGGCGATTACCAGCGATTTTAAAGCTACGATTGCCATGACGCGTGCCTTGGCAAAGATCTCTTTTACATATACGGTCGGTGGCACAGACTTCACCTTTACGCCAACCGCTCTGTCTCTCTGCAATGTGCCTAATGAGCTGCAATATATCGCTCCGACGGGTCAGCTAAGCGGTGCTACTTACAGCAATTGGCTGGCTGCATCCCCTGCCACCACCACCTATTGGTATCTGCCCGAAAACCAAGCGGGTACCGGAGGGAATACGGCCGGCACTGAAAAAACGAAAACCGGCGATGGCGTCAGTAACGCCACCTATATCCAGCTGACCGGCAACGCCACGCAAGGCGGCATTACCTACAGCGGTGTCTCCTTCAAACTTTATGTTGGTAATGGTGCGAACGATTACAACGTGCTGCGCAACAACAACTACACAATCACCGTAACGCTTGCCGGAGTTGATTTTGCCGACAAACGCATTACGATAGGCAGCATGCCCCCGATGACTAATCCGGCAGAGTTGGCAGCTGCCGAAGGTGCTACCACCGAATTCAATGTGATTGCTCAGCCCAGTGCCCCCTGGTCGTTCACCGTCCCCTCTTGGCTCTCGGCGAAGATAGATACAGGCACCCCTGTGGCAGCAGGTGCCACAATGCAGAGCACCGGCCCTGCCACCGTCACCTTCACCGCTACAAAAAATCCGGACGCCTCTGTCCGCACCGCCGACTTCATAGTGGCTGTCGGTACTCCACCTGTCAGCACATCTATAACAGTGACGCAACAGGCAGGAGGGCCACCACCAGCGGTAGATGGTAAGAAACTGTATATTGCAGATACTTACGATGAAAGTTATGAGCGGCGAAGAAATAGTATTTTAGCCATTCCTGCTGCAAGTTCGTTTACAAAAAAGAATTGTCAGATAGAGGTAAGCTCGATACAGAGTAGTCTCTGTATCGACTATTCTGCAGCTCAAACACTGTGTACGAATGAAGGCACGGGTTGGCGTTTACCCAACTTGTATGAGTTGCACGTGATGTACGAAAATAGGGTTGCGTTGGGTGAGCCAGCGTTTATCACCATCCATTGGAGTACTTCGCCCCACAGGAGTGGAGACCACATTTGCGTACTGGTCTTCGGCAGTGGCAATTTCACCTACAGTGGTCCGAGCGACAGTAACTATGTTCGGTGTGTCCGGGATATTCCTTAACAATTTAACAATTTAAAACCCCGCCTTACGGCGGTCGAAAAAAACAAAAAAACAGTCTGACCTTCAGATACCTCAGCGCACGAGCGTGAAGTTCAAACCCGGCAAAAAATTGTTGGAAGCGCTCAATTTGGAAGGGTGATGAGAAAGAATTTCTTTTGTATTCAGCAGATTCGGATAAAAATAACTTTGATCCGGATCTGCTGATTGTCGGTGCGTCCGAAGGAACCAAACATTTCCCCTTTGGGCGATAGACATGGAAAAACAGTATAAAAAGCTACAGGCACTGTTTAACGGCGCCAAACCAACGGTGCCTCTGTTTGAGGCTTATCTGAAAACCCTTTCTGAAAAGGAGTGTGAGAAGCAACTACAAGAGCTTTGCGCACTGGCCTTCGGCTACTACGAGCAGATGCGCCCCGCTTACCAGACGTTTGTGAAGAGGTATTTTGAACATGACCGCTCCTGCTACACCGACTACCTGACCCAACACACCCCCTTGGGCGACCTGCGCTACCACCTTCTTCGCCCAACGCTTTTCCTCAAAATGCTCCACCTACTGGAGACAACCGAGCGCCGAATCCCCATCTCTTACCTCCACCTAGCCGCCTCCCTGCTCACCATCTTCTGCTACCCCTTCAAACTAAGCACCCTCTCCAAATACCTCCGCCTCAACCGCCACTCCCCCGAAGAACTCTTACAACTAATTGGCAGCATCGAAATCTATGAGGGGGATGGGTGGTAAGGGTACTTATTGATTTCTTTGCAACTCTTCCATGATTTCATCCACCACGTAAGCATCGCTCATATTATGCAGGTGATACTCTTTGCGGCTCAAATAGCGATAGGTGTTGCTATCATAGAACACGCCAAGAGCTCGCGGCTGATTAATTTCTAACCGTTTGGCTAGAAGACATATGATGCGGGCATACTTCATCTGTAGCAAGGTCTCGTTAATAAGAGGGGATGTGATCATGGCTGTTCCTCCTTTCCTGTCATATTGCCTACTTCTTCAGCACTGACAAAGTGTAGATAGTGATCTATAATTTCTTGGCGGAGAAGGCAAAGTTGATTGTTGGGTTGTTCATACCGCAATTTCTCGAGAGCGTCTTCGCGGGCTGTTAGACCTGCAAGATAAAGCTCAATGGTGTTGAACACACGGTCGTTGGCTATTCCCCCTTCTATCAAGTCGTAAGACTGCCAACGTTTTTCTCCACGACGGTTAGCAACGACGAACTCCAACCATTCATAATTGTAGGCGGCGAATTGTAGGTGGCGATAATGATCGCGATGTAGAGCTTCGAGGTCGAACTGATAAATATTCAACCAATGTGGCTGACCTGCATTGGCAGGGCGATTAGCCCAATAGATAGCTTGGGCGCGTAGGTTGGTGATGTAAAATCCGGGACCAAAATCCAGGTTGTGTCGTCCTGCATTCACCAAAGGTTTACGCACTATTTGTGTGGAGCCGTGATAGACAATCATGCTTGTTCCTCCTTTCCTGTATGGCTCGGTGCTATCCATGGTTGGTAGTCGGAAGGTAGAAAAGTCGGGTCGCGATGATAGATGAATTCCAATACTTCATCTACTATATACTCCTTACTTTGTGTGTGAAGGGCAGGATAACTGGCGTAAAGGAATGTCTCTATAGCATTGAGCTTTAGCAGCTCGGAATAAACCTCGCTGCCGGAACGGTCAATGCGTGCAGCGGTATTCTCAATACAGAATACAACAAATTCGGTACTTCTATCATCTATTGTCATCATACGGCTGATATGCTGATTATGTGTGTTACAAAGATATGTATTTCTCGCTGAAAAATAGGCCATTTATCCTCGTATAATCGAAAGAAAGATTAAATGTAGCAGGAAAGGAGGTCTTGCCAATGAACGGTAAAACAACCAACATTAAACTTAAACGGTCTGATAGATAACTAAATAGCTCGTTGTTTCGGAAGGATTTCCCTCGTTGAGGCTACTCTATCTTTGCACTGTGTTCAATAGGGGACACATAAACCATTTAATACATTAAAAACAGATGGCACAAGGATTTAAATTAGTACAACGCATGTCTAAGCCAGGCGTGAAGGATTCGGAGAAGAAGTTTTACGCAGTGTCGAAAAACAATGGGACTTCAGGGCTGAAGCATCTTTGTAAAATGATCGGAGCGAGAAGTACCGTGTCGAGCGCAGACGTGAAGGCGGTGCTGGACAGCCTGAACTTTGTGATGGACATGGAGCTACAGGAAGGACGCATCGTGCAGCTGGGTGAGTTTGGTAACTTTCGTATGTCGGTAAGTAGCGATGGGGTGGTAGAGACAAAGGACTTTAACCCGAATCTGCTGCGCAAACCGAAAATCATCTTTACTCCGGGCAGAGAACTGCGGGAGACGAAAAACACATTGGAGTATGTTCATGTGGTTCCCGAAGTGGTGGAAAAGGAATGCGATAAACCACATTCTGTATGAGGCGCATGAATTTGCAAGTAACAATGGCCGTGCTACTTTGTGTAGCCGGTCTTGTTTTAATCTTTTCCGGTTTCTGGGTGGCACCTGCCGGCGAGATAGACAACAGTGTGTTGGTGGCTTTTGGCGAGATCAGCACCTTTGCCGGAGCACTGTTTGGAGTAGATTATTCATATCAAATAAAAAGAAGACAAGGTGGAAAATAAATATGCAATAAAAAAATACGTACAAATGAGCGAAGAAGAGTTGACGTGTAAAACCCGTATGTGGCGCGAAAGGCACAGCGATTGGATCAGTGATCATTTTTGCATGGACGAGTTTACTTATAGTGCCGTGGCGGTGGAGCATGGACTGGACAATACGCCTACGCGCGAAGCGGTGAGAGCTATAAAGAACCTGGTGGAGAAGTTGCTGGAGCCTCTTCGTGTCTATCACAGGTTGGATATGCAAATATCCAGTGGCTTTCGGAGTGAAGAATTGAACCGGTTGGTTGGTGGTAAACCAAACTCGCAACATCTTTCCGGTGAGGCTGTGGACATTTACACCTTGGGTAGTGCCCGTTTGCTGGATGATTTGGAGGATAGCTGCCTGAATTTCGATCAGGCTATATTCTATCGTCGCCGTGGCTTTATGCACCTTTCGCTCAAACAAAAAGGGAAGAACCGCCGTCAAATTATTATTATATGAACCGCCCGCTCTATACATTAATATATGCAACGCTCTTTTTAGTCACCTGCTGGGGCTGTGTTTCAACCAAACGTAATACGGAATGGATGGAAAAGGAGCGGAGCGTAGATTCGCTACGGTCAATGCGTGTCGATCGTCAGGAATTGCAGCGTTTGCAACAATCGGCTATCCGTATGGAGATGCGCCTTCAACAGATCTCTTACACAAGTCCGGACAGCCTTGGGCAACAATATATACAACGTGTGACGCTGGCGGAGGGACGAATTGAGGCAAAGGATACGGCTGTTACTTATGCAGAACAAGAAAATAGAGAGGAGAGCCGATCTAACAAAACCTTTTTTGCTGAAAAAAAAGGGGGGGAGCAAAAAGTTCAGCAACCGTTTGCCCTGTCTTGTCGATGCTTATTGAGCGGAATGCTGCTTTTTATTGTGTTTCTAACTATATGCTATCCAGTGATTAAGAAACTAACTGTAAAAAAAGATACAAAATAGTGTCTACAAACAAGTCGCCGCTATTCATAAAGAGGATCCATTTGCCGGAAGCGATCCGGATACCCTTATTCATTGCGTCGTAAATGCCCTGATCTTTTGGGAAAGGGGCAAAATAGCGTGTCATCGGGATTGAGGTAGGTGCTTTACTTTTATCCGCTCCATTTTGAAAACATACCCTTCCATTTTGGA
>JAVVRI010000106.1:0-10976 GCA_036654795.1 Tannerellaceae bacterium | reverse complement strand
ATCTCTGCCGACATTATCTCAGCCTGTACCGGCCTGACAATAGAGGAAATTGAGAAATTATAAAATAGTATCCATGATTGTAAGAACTCACTCGATTCAGGGAAAGGTTAGTTTCAGTAATAAATATTTAGGTGAAACTTTAGTTTCATGCCTATGAAACTTTTGTTTCACCACTATGAAACTTTATTTTCATCGGCATGAAACTTTTGTTTCACCGTTATGAAACAAAATAGTGGTGGTAATGTTTTTATTTCACAGAAAATGAATAATTATAAGTATTCAAATTAATCTCACTCCTTCAACTCTTCCACATACTTCAATTGCGGATTTTAGAATTAATATTCCACGTTTCACGCCTCCATCTATTTGTCGCTCTGTTGGTTCGTGTGAAACGTGTGATTTCTGATCAACTATTTTCTTTTCTGTAATATCCTGCTGCTGCTTCATAATATCGGGGCACGTTTAAAGCCAATGTTACACGTTTCACCGTAATCTGCAGTTCGTCACGATGTTATATCTGTGAAAGGAGATTCGGATATTTCTATTTTAAGGTCACTCCAGGAAAGCATGAGTGCTTTTAGAGACTCCCGTTCGGCATGATAGCTCTTTAGCTATCATGTAGGGCGGGATTTAGTATATCTATTGTTTCACGCTACGCTCAGTATGAAAAATATGTCCCAGAGATAAATTTATCATCAAAAGAAGTTACGTTCTCTTATTTTATTCTTATTTTTGACTCCTAATCAATTCTGAGATCTTTTTACTGTCCGTAACCGGAGTATAGAGCCGTTACGAACAGTAATCAAATTAAAAAATAAGGCGGGCTTTATGAGAAAGACTACACTCTTAGTTATTTGTTTAGCTGTTTTCACTTTGTTAAGCGCACAAAAGCAACGTACGCAAGAATATATTCTCGTGATGAACTCGGTTAATTTTGATGAAGCATGGACAAGAGGCATTTTTGAATCAATTCACGATGTCTTTAATGGTGAAACGTATGAAGTAATAGCTGAAGAACTGATGGTTCCCTCCATCAAGAGTCTGGAAGAGGCTGAACAGAAAAGGCAAGAGTTGTTCGATAAATATCCTCAGCCCCCCAAGGCAATCGTTTTCTTAGGCGACCCGGGGTGGTTGCTTTGCCGTCCGATGTTTGATGCACAATGGAAAGAAGTGCCGACCCTTCTTTGCTATTCGCGCGAAACAATGCCGGCACGAATCGAAGACCTGATCGCCCGTAACATATTCGACGAAGAGGTATTGGTACCTTCTGTTCAAATGCTGAAAGGATACAACATAACCGTGCTGAGGCAACCCATTCAAATAAAAGAGACTCTCAACCTGATGCTCAGCATCCAGCCGGAGATAAAGACTATAGCTTTTATTGCCGATAACCGCTATATCAGCCTTTGTATGCTGAAAGATGTCCAAAAAGTGATGACGGAGAGCTTCCCCCAGTTACAGCTTAAAGAATTGTTGAATCCAAAAATACTTACCGAACAACTGCTCGACAGTGTTGCCGGCTACAAGAAGGAAACAGGTATCCTTTATTATTCTTGGTACGCCAAGTATAATAATCGTAATCATAATTACCTGAGCGATAATATTCAGCAAATCCTTCATGGCTTTTCTCACAATCCGATCTTTCTACTTACCGACCAAAACACAGAAAACGGTAACTTTGCGGGGGGGCATTATATCTCGATCAATGACTATGGTTTGAAGGCGATCTCTGTGTTGCGACAGATCCTGTCGGGTACTCCGGCACGTGATATACCTTTCCAATCGGGCGGGGAGACTCATACTTATTTGAACTATCGGCATTTGAAATTGCACAATATAGAAGACAAATTCTGTCCTTCCGGAAGGGATGTGGTGTACTACCAACGTCCTGCCAGTTTTTATGAAAAGAATCCTTTAGGTCTGTTCAGCGTAATTAGCTTAGGTCTGGCTATATTCGTTATTCTTTTTCTGCGTGTCCGCCTGCATCTCCAGCGCAAGGCTCAACAAGCGAAAGAATACGAACTGTTGGCGGATGTGCGACAGATGATAGACAATATGCCGGTTGTCTATATTAGGGAGAAACTAATCAAAGATCAAAAGGGGAATATCTGCGACTTTATCTTTCTCAACATCAATCAGGCTTATGAAACGAGCTTTCATTGCACACGGGAAGCGATCATAGGGAAACGATTTTCCGAAATGCTGCAGGATTATCCTATGTTGGAGCAAATACGGCAGAAGGACTTTGCGAAAAGTGGTGTCTTTACGATTCATCAAACCAATGGGGAAACAATCTATTACGACGTATTGACATTTATTGACACGAATGACGTTGCCGACATTTTCTGTGTTGATAAAACAGAGGAATATAAGCAACAATTAAAGGAACAAGAAAACCTGGCACAACTGAAGGTGCTAAACAGTCGCTATCAGTTGTTGCTCCAAGCCAGCCGGATGAATGCTTGGACTTATTATGTTGCAGAAGAAATCTTTATTTTCGATATGCTCTACTTAACAGAAGAACAGCGCTTTGTTACGGGCTATCGTATGACGTTACAGGAATTTAAAGAAAAGATCTATCCGGACGATTACGACAAAGTGCTCCTTTCTTTTGAAAAATTACTGAATGGGGAGGAGGAACATCAGTTCCATTTGGAATTCCGTTTCAAAATGAGTTCTAATTACGTATGGACAGAAAGCAATACGATTGTTGGTAAGCGGGATGAAAAGGGGGAGCTGATTCAACTTGTTGGCGGATCACTCAATATCGATATGCGTAAGAAATTGAGTCAGGAGATACACGAACGGGAGAAGGCAGAAGAGTCCAACCGGCTCAAATCTGCTTTCTTGGCTAATATGAGCCACGAGATTCGCACCCCTTTGAATGCTATTATTGGTTTCTCTACGCTTATGGTCGACGAGAACGGCAGTAGGGAACGCCATGAGTTTGCCAAGATAATAGATAATAATAATAAATTACTGCTCCAGTTGATCAATGACATTCTGGATCTATCCAAGATAGAGGCGGGAACGTTGGAGTTTACTTATTCAGACGTCGACTTGAATTATTTGCTTTCTGAAATAGAAAAGAGTACCCGCTTGCGCTCAATGAATACGGAGGTTCAGATTCAGTTCACTACCTCTTTGCCTACCTGCATCATCCATACCGAGCGAAACCGTTTGACGCAAGTGATTACGAACCTTCTTACCAATGCTTTGAAATTCACCCATAGCGGAAGTGTCCTTTTTGGATACACCGAGCAGGGCGACTTACTTCGCTTCTTTGTGAAAGATACCGGTTGTGGCATTCCTGCGGATAAAGTGGACACGGTGTTTGGGCGTTTCGTTAAACTGAATAACTTCCAGCAGGGTACTGGTTTAGGCCTCTCTATTTGTAAAACGATTGTGGAGAAAATGGGTGGCGATATAGGAGTCATCTCAAAAGAAGGAGCAGGTTCCGAGTTCTGGTTTACTATAAAAAGATAGAATTAGTCAAAACAGTTGATCCATAAAAACGAAAAAACAACTACCTTTGCAGCCGAAAAAGAATAAGAAAACCGGATGAAATACTGGGACAGTTATAAAATTTACAGATTGCTGTTATGCAGCCTGCTTCTCCCGGCCTCCCTACATGTGGCAGCACAACAAGCTGTCCGCCAGCTCCCGGTAGAGGAACTGTTTCGGCTGGGTATTGAAAACAGCTTGCAACTTAAAGCAGCCAAGATACAGGAAGTCATCACTGACGACCAGCAAAAGACAGCACTTAGCCAACGACTTCCCAACCTGCAAGTAGGCGCTAGCGCAGGACTGATCGGTCAGCCGATTGTTTTTCAGAAAGGACTTTCTCGCCCGATGCGCCCCGACGTACCTAACTGGTCGCAAAACTATAACATCGAACTGTCTCAACCGCTTTACCAAGGGGGGAAGATCCGCTACAACATCCGCAAGGCCGACCTTCAAAAGCAAATTGCCTCCATATCCTCTACCAACGACCAGGCGGAAGTAAAGTTGCTCCTGTTGCAACAATACGTAAGCCTCTTTAGCTACTACAAACAACGCGATGTGCTGGACAGAAACATAGAAGAGTCCGAGCGGCGTTTGAAGGACATCCGCCGGATGAGAAAAGAGGGAGTGCTCACCCGAAACGATGAGATCCGTAGCGAACTGCAACTGACAAACGACCGTCTGGCTCAGCAGGAAGCCGATAACAGCATTGCCATTGCCTCCCAACAACTGGACATTTTGTTAGGGTTGAACGAGTCCCTGCTTATCATGCCCGATACGACTTTGTTATATACCAACCTGCTTCTGCAAGATTATGAGTCATACGTGCAGTTGGCCTACGAAAGTTATCCCGGCATGCAAATAGCCCGCCACAACACGCAGCTGGCGGAAAACGACACTCGGCTGACGAAAGCCGATAACCTGCCCGCCTTGTCGCTTCATGCCGGAAACACACTAGCCCGCCCGATGAGCAACACACTGGCCGATATGTATAACAATAACTGGAATATCGCTCTCAACCTCTCCTACAACCTTTCTTCTCTCTACCAGAACAAACACCGCATACATGAGGCAAAGCAGATGGTTCAACTGCGTCGTAACGCAGAGGAGATGCTGATGCAGGACGTCTGTATTCAGATACGGAGTGCTTACATCCGGCATAAAGAGGCTTTAAACCGGGT
The DNA here is from genome assembly GCA_036654795.1 of Tannerellaceae bacterium. Taxonomy (GTDB): domain Bacteria; phylum Bacteroidota; class Bacteroidia; order Bacteroidales; family Tannerellaceae; genus JAVVRI01. The sequence goes on along the minus strand of JAVVRI010000106.1, from coordinate 6,291 downwards.
AGAAGCCCTGAAACTATCCGTAAAGCAGGCAGAAGAGAACTATCGAATCGTACAGAACCGCTACCTCAATCAACTCTCCATCCTGACCGATCTGCTGGATGCCAGCAACGTGCGGCTGGACGCCGAATTGCAGCTTACTACCGCCCGCTCGCAAACCATCTACACCTATTATGAACTACAACGCGCATGTGGAAATCTTTAACCCTCATTAATAACATTCAAGTATGTCTAACTTACATATAAAAAAGGAACAACTCAAGAGACTTCGGATAAGGAATATAACGGTCAATACCGTATGTGTCCTGCTGGTATTGGCGGGTATCTCGTGGACGATAAACTACTTTTGGAAATACGTCAACTACGAAATCACCAACGATGCGATGGTAGACCAGTATATTGCCCCATTGAACATACGTGCCTCCGGATATATTCAAGAGATACGCTTCACCGAACATCAACAGGTACATGCCGGCGACACCCTTTTAATACTCGACAACCGGGAGTATCAGATTAAAGTAAAAGATGCCGAAGCAGCCCTGATGGATGCAAGGGGTTCGAAGGATGTATTACATTCGGGCATCCATACCTCGCAAGTAAACATTGCCATACAGGATGCCAACATGGCCGAAACAAAAGCCAAACTGTGGCAGCAGGAAGAAGAATACAAACGCTACTCCAACCTGCTGGACGAAGAGTCCGTCTCCCGCCAGCAATACGAACAGGTAAAGGCAAACTATGAAGCCACCAAAGCTCGCTATCAAGCCCTGCTGGAGCAAAAGAATGCTGCCCGCTCCCAATATTCGGAGGCAAACAACAAATCGACCGGTGTAGAAGCAGCTATTCTTCGCAAAGAGGCCGAACTGGACATGGCCAAGCTCAACCTGTCTTATTCCGTTCTGATTGCCCCCTACGACGGATACATGGGGCGGCGTACCCTCGAAGCGGGTCAGTTCGTGCAAAGCGGACAGACCATCTCTTACCTCGTGCGGAGCAACGATAAATGGATCACAGCTAATTACAAAGAGACGCAAATTACCCATATCTACATCGGGCAGAAAGTCCGTATCAAAGTAGATGCCTTCGAGGGAAGAGTATTTCAGGGCACGGTAACCGCCATCTCGGAGGCGACCGGCTCCAAGTACTCACTTGTGCCTACCGACAATTCGGCCGGAAACTTCGTGAAGGTGCAGCAACGAATACCTGTCCGTATCAAGCTGAACGATGCTACGCCTAAGGAGATGGCGGCTTTGCGTGCAGGTATGATGGTGGAGACGGAAGCACGAATAGATAAATAAAGGAAGGATGGTAAAGCTAGACCTTCCCACTCGCCCCTGGGTGCCCCAATGGCTGGGCGTTGTCACCATGTTTTTCGTGATACTTCCTATTGTGATGCTCAACGGAGCGTACACCGGAAGCATGGTGGAGGTCAGCAATACGCTGGGTATCCTAAGTGAGGATATTACGCTGGGATATTATGCTGCTTCTGTAGGTATGGCGGTAGCTTACCCAATTGTACCGAAAATACGTGCAGTGGTTACCCCGAAGACTTTATTGCTTGGCGACTTGTTTCTGCAAATCTTGATCAGTTTCGGCTGTGCACATACCAATAATATTGATTTGATTATTATCTGCAGCTTCTTTGTAGGCTTTCTGAAAGCCTTTGTCATGCTTCAGTTTATCGTCTCCATCCGCCCGTTGTTCAGTCCGAAGAATATCCGTAGTGAATTTTATGCCTATTTTTATCCGATGGTGTTTTCAGGAGGACAGATCTCTATGGCTATCACGGCACAACTGGCCTACTACTACCAATGGCAATACATGTATTACTTTACGATGTTGCTTATGCTGGTCGCGATGACCTTTATCCTGCTGTTCTTTCGCTATGCAAAAAAACCAATCTCTTTTCCGTATAAGGAGATCGATTGGAAAAGTATTATTTTGATCTCCAGTGCGCTGCTATTCTCTATTTATGTGTTTACTTACGGCAAATCGCTCGATTGGTTTGCCTCTACGAAAATACGGATTTATGTGATGGCCATCCCCCTGCTGTTTTATCTTTTCTGGCAACGTCAACGCACGAGCGAGAAGCCATACATCAGCTTGAAGCCACTTGGCCATCATAAGTCCGTCATCGGCTACTTCTTTATGATATTGGTTATGTTTTTTTCGGCTACCAGTACGTTGGTAACGAACTATATGAACAGCATTATCCGCATAGACAGTGTGCATGCCAATGCGTTGAATCTATTTCTTCTTCCGGGCTTTTGCGTAGGAGCTGTTGTCTGCTTCTGGTGGTTTCGGTGGCAACGGTGGCGCTTCCGCTTTCTGGTTTCGGGCGGAATGTTTTGCTATGTTATCTATCTGTCTATTCTCTATTTCGGGATTACCCCTTATGGCACTTACGAGATGCTTTTCCTCCCCATGTTCTTTCGTGGATTGGGTATGATGATCTTGTTTATTGCTTTTGGCGTTTATGTGGTGGAAGATTTAGACCCGCGCCTGATGCTCTCCAACGCCTTCTTCCTGATCTCTTTCCGATCTGTGTTGGCTCCGGTCGTATCGGCATCCTTCTTCAATAACATCATCTATTACCTGCAAAACAAATACGCAACAATCCTGTCGGAGAGTCTGACGCTGACCACCCCGCTTGCTTCCGATCTTTATAACCAGACCTTGCACACGGCTCTTGCGCAAGGCCATGAGTACAGCGAAGCCACTCAGATTGCCACGAACAGCCTGAATTCTGTTCTTCAGCAGCAAGCCCTATTGTTGGGGCTCAAGTCTGTTCTCGGCTACGTATTGATAGGGGCATTTGTCATTACCGTTGTATCCCGATTTATCCCATTCCACAAGACAATCAAGGTAGCCGTAGTAAAGACCGGCGACGATATGGTATAAGGGCTGATTTATGGCCGGATTATTTTGCTGTACCTCTCGACCGCTTCTCGTATGGAATGGAGGCCAAAGTCGGCAGCCACCAGCTCTTTGGCAGGTAGGATGATGATCTCTGCCGCGTCGTCTGCCGCCAAGGCTTTGCTAAAGTCGGGAACGAGGCATTCATAGAACAGATCGACTGTGTGCACCTCGAAGCCGGAGTAGGGGTAGAGGTTGGGGATGGAGAAGAGGTAGCTGAGGCTGCTCAGCTTGAGCCCCGTCTCTTCTAACACCTCGCGATGGGCAGCCTCTTCGGCTGATTCGTGCATGTCCACAAAACCACCCGGCAGATCGAGTGTGCCTTTGGCCGGCTCTTTGCCGCGACGCACAACGAGCAGTTCGCCCTTCTCATTGCGTAGGAAGCAGGCCACAGCGGCAGAGGGGTTGAAGTAGTAGACGAAGCCGCACTTCGTACATTGCTTGGCTTTTTCGTTACGTTCGGCAAAGCTTTTTGCACCACAGACGGGACAGTAGATAAACTGATAGAGGGGATGTTTCATATCATCAATATAGTTTAGAATACGAAGAAGGCACTTAAAGAAACAGAAGAGTCTTCTTCCGTTCCTTTAAGTGCCTTCTTATGTTTAAACAAAGTGTCGAGGGATTTTATGCTATTACCGTGTTCGAATTCTGATCTTTTACTTCCCAACCCAAGGCACTGGCACCCAATACGGCTGCATCGCTTTCTTTCAGTTGAGAGAAGAGAACTTTTGTCTTTCCTTCGAATACTTTCAGCATGTTTTTGTCCATTGAGCGTTTGATCGGATTCATAATCAAATCTCCGGCTTTCGTCAGACCACCAAACAAAATAATTGCTTCCGGGCTTGTAAAGGCTACGAAGTCTGCAAAGGCTTCGCCTAGCATTGTGCCGGTTGCTTCGAATATTTCGAGGGCTATTTTATCGTTCTTCATCGCTGCGTCGTATACATCTTTCGATGTGATTTCGTCTGGATCCAGATCGCGCAGTACACTTTCGTCCTTGCGGATTTCCAGATATTCGCGTGCTGTACGAGCTACACCAGTAGCCGAAGCGTATGCCTCAAGACATCCTTGGCGACCACAACCGCAAAGACGTCCGTTGTTACGGCGTACAATCACGTGACCCAGCTCACCGGCAAAACCATCGTGCCCGTAAACCATACTTCCGTTCACAACGACACCGCTACCTACGCCTGTTCCAAGTGTGATGACAATAAAATCTTTCATACCGCGTGCTGCGCCATAGGTCATTTCGCCGATAGCTGCTGCGTTTGCATCATTAGTCAATGATACCGGTATTCCCCCTAACTTCTCGCTGATTAGCTGAGCCAAAGGTATTTTGCCTCTCCAAGGAAGATTTGGAGCAAACTCAATACAACCGTTGAAATAATTACCGTTAGGAGCACCAACGCCTATTCCTTTGATTTTGTCGCTACCGCCTGCTTGGTCGATTACCTGTTGTAACCCCTTAGCTAGCTCGGCCACGTAATCGTTTACATCTGCAAATTTGCCTGTTTTGATCGATCCACTGTACAAGATTGTTCCTCTTGCGTCTACTACACCAAATACTGTATTGGTCCCGCCAATATCAATACCTACTACATAAGGCTTCTCCATGATTTTATATTTACGATTAATAATGTTCACATACTAGGAAGCAAATATAAGATGAATATGATAAGCAACCATACGTTTTGATGAAAAAGTTATGTCGGCGTTGTGATTTTAATGAAAGTCTATTACGGAAGATGCTTCCGTAATAGGCCATAAGCCGGCTAAACGGGAAAAACAAGCGGATGCATGCTTCCTATTGAAGGTGAAAAAACGTGAAGAAAAGAGACTACGTGAAAAGAATCATGCCGGATGATAAATTATATTTTAATTTTGTGCTCGCGTAGTTGTTGTATTGGGTAAGACGAAACATTAAACTATACGATTAAATTTTAGAAGAAAATGAAAAAAACATTCAGCGTACTCTTGTTATTCCTTTGTGTGATTGGCTTTATAAGTTGTAGTGATGATGATGATAATCCGGCGTATCATTTGAGACTTTCCGAGAACTCGTGCGAAGTGATGCAGGGGCGCAGTGTTGCTATCGACTTGTTTACCCATGAAAACACGACGATGGATGTTGCAAACTCTGACCTGATCGATGTTCTTTATACTTGGGCAGGCAGCAATAAGGCTAAAATAGAAATTAAAGGCAAACAGAAAGGCGAAACCGACATTCTCGTTACCGACCATGAAACGGGAGAATCGGCTACGATAAAGGTGAAAGTGACAGAATTCCCAATGCCTCGTCTTGCCGTAGAGAAGCCGAAAGGAAACATTTTTGATGTAATGAACTTTTATCTCGATAATGGCTCGCAGTCAATCAATAGCAACGACCTTTCTGCTGTATGCGATTCAATTGTTTGGACGGTAGATGGGCTGAATGGTAGCTTTCGAGTGTTTGAACATGGAGAAGGAGAAGGCTGGGCGGGCAGTCATCTGACTTTGTCATGGGGGCATTGCTTCAAGTACCCCGGCGAATATAAAACTTACCTGACTGCATGGAAGGATAATAAGTCGATCTTCCGCCATCAACTAGACATCTCCGCCGCCGATGGCAAGGATTTTCTGGTCTATAAATGGAGTGACATTATTAAAGATTCCCAAGCTTGGGGTTCTTATGTAGATGTACTTAAAAGCAGTCCCGATTTGATGACCACATACGGCCTGAATGGTACTGTCCCTTTTGCCGAAGTGAGGCTTTTTGGTGGCGACTGGGGGCAAAGCTATCGGGCGCTTTATGACTATTTCTGCAAGCTCTATTCAGCTCCGACGTATATAGATGAAAAAGATAAGAAGATGTGGAAGCTGTATGACGAACTATTCTCCGAACAAAAGGAATATCCTGCTGCCTATCCTGTAGCCATTTGGGTGACGGAACGTGCCAATATCGTTCTGTTGCTGCTGGATGAAGCGACCGAATATCCCGGATATTTGGTTTATGCGGAGCCAAATAATCCATCATAAACATTTGCATCATAAATCAAATCAAATAGTATAGCATATATGCTTATACTCCAAAGCATATATGCTTCGATATTGGTCAAGGCAGCAAAGAAAAAAGTCCACATAATAGGAAGCGCCTTTTGCGGAAAGTTTCTATCTTTGTGACAGTGTATTAAACAAGTGCAGCTATGAATGAGGACAATTATATTCGGTTCGATTGGGCAGTAAAGAGGCTTCTTCGCAACAAGGCCAACTTTGGTGTGCTGGAAGGGTTCTTAAAGACTCTTCTGTCCGACGATATTAAGATCGTAGAGATATTAGAAAGTGAAAGCAATCAGGAGAACGAGAACGATAAATTCAACCGGGTAGATATCAAGGCGA
>JAVVRI010000105.1:0-11005 GCA_036654795.1 Tannerellaceae bacterium | reverse complement strand
TGTAATATAGGCTTTAAGCGTGCCCCGATATTATGAAGCAGCAGCAGGATATTACGGAAAATAAAATGGTTGATCAGAAATCACACGTTTCACACGAACTAACAGATCTACAGATAGATGGAGGTGTGAAACGTGGGAGATTAATTAAAAACCTCCGGACTATATGGCTAAATTCCGAAGCTCATCCACCGGGAAAATCGGCTGACCCCTTTTTTCTTTGAGGCCTTGACCGAATCGGTCAGGATGGGGTCGGAGCAATCTTCAATTTTCAGGATTAACTTATTTTGTTTATTGTATTACAACATATTTCAATCCGGCAATAGAGATAGCGTAATGATTACAGTATAAGGCTACCTTATTGTATTTAAAACAAACAAAAAACTTTATCTCATACAATTACAGCATGATATAAGCAATAAAACACTTTATAATTAGATTAATATTGCTTATATTTGACCATCTCAACCACAATAATTAATTCTATAATATCATGAAAAGAAGAGACTTTCTGACAAGTACAGCCTTATTGGGAGCTGGCATCCCTCTGGCTATGACACCAGCCGCATTATCTTCTTGTTCCGGAGGGCAAACAGAAGAAACCGTATCTAAGACATATACTCCAGAAGAGTTGGGTATGTTCTCATTCTCAGAACAAGCTCCGGACGGCAAACCTCTCAAAGCGGCTTTAGTAGGATGCGGAGACCGAGGTACAGGGGCCGCTACGCAGTTTTTGAGTGCAGGGCCAAACGTCTCTATTATTGCACTGGCCGATTTGTTTCCCGATCGCATGGAGGCCTGTCGGAAAGTATTAAAAGAGAAGTTTAACAACGAAGTAGCCGACTCAAACTGCTTCTTTGGCTTTGATGCTTATCAAAAAGTACTGGCGATGAATGACATTGATGTCGTATTGCTTTGTACGCCTACCCATTTTCGCCCGGAACAGTTTAAGGCTGCCGTAGATGCCAACAAGCATATATTTATGGAGAAACCTTGCGCCGTAGACCCAACGGGCATACGTACAGTTATAGCCGCAGCGAAGACAGCGACAACAAAAGGGCTGACAGTAGTCACCGGTAATCAGCGCAGACACCGTCGGGATTATTGGGAAGCTTATCTACAGGTGAAAAACGGTTTAATCGGAGAAGTAATATCTGCAAACGCACATTGGGACCAAGGAGCTTGGTGGAACAAGCGCAAACGCCCGGAATGGAGCGATATGGAATATTGCATTCGCAACTGGTTCAACATCAAATGGCTTAGTGGTGATCACCTACTCGACCAAGCAATACATAATATAGATGTCGTAACTTGGTTTATGGGGATGAAACCGAACAAAGCAGTGGGCTTCGGTGGCCGTGCCCAGCGATTAACCGGAGATATTTACGATTTCTTCAGTGTAGACTATTACTACGACAAAAACAAACGTATGCTGGCTACAGCCCGTCAGATAGATGGTTGCGATGGTAACGTTTCTGAACAAATATACGGTACGAAAGGTATGGCTCAACTCAACGATCGTGGAGAAATCAAGATTGTAGATTACAATGGAAATGAATTATGGACATATGATTATGCCGCCAAACCTGTCAAAAATCCGTATGATCAGGAACATGTCCATTTGGTGGAATCTATCCGCTTAGGCAAGAAAATCAATCAGGCTGAAGACTTGGCTTACTCAACACAGGTAGCTATCTTGGGACGTGAAGCAGCTTACACCGGGAAATCCATTACTTGGGACGAAATTATGGCATCGACCGTGCATTATGGTCCGGAAACCTACGCAATGGGCCCGTTGCCTTTCTACAAAGAAGGCGAAGCTCCTCGACCAGGCAATGCTCCGGATGCCCCTGTTATATAACAATATTATTCCAATCTAAATACCAATTACATTATGAAGAAAGAATCAAAAGGGGTAACCCGAAGAGAGTTTTTAGGGCTGTCCGCTTTAGGGTTGGCTAGTTTCACTATTTTGCCCAGCTGGTCGATGAACGGCATACGGATAGCGCCAAGTGACCGCGTGGTCTTAGGATTCATTGGTGTAGGAAGACAGGGTGTTTCCGATTTTCATAGCTTTTCATCCTGTCCGGGTGTACAGGTCGCCGGATGTAGTGATGTAGATTCTATCAAAAGAGACCGATTCAAAGGACTTATCACCAATTGGCAAAAATCCAGCAATATCTCAGGACACTGCGAAACGTATGAGTTTTACGAAGATTTGCTCGACCGCAAAGATATTGATGCCATATCAGTGGCCACTCCGGACCATTGGCATGCACTGACTGCTATTCATTCCTGCCAGTCCGGCAAAGATGTATATTGCCAGAAACCGTTGTCATACACAATCACGGAAAGTTTGGCTATGGTGAAAGCCGTTCGTCAAAATAAACGCATCATGCAGGTGGGAAGTCAGCAACGTTCCGGAGAAGAGTTTCAGAAAGCGATCCAGCTGATCCGTAGCGGAGCCATCGGCCATATTGAAAAGATTTATGCGCGAATCGGCGAACCACCGTCCCCATTCGACTTGCCGGAAATGCCCGTTCCTGAAAATTTGAATTTCAATCAGTGGATGGGACCGTTGAACGACCCGCATATACATTATCATCCCGACATCTGCCCTCCTATCTCTTTTCCGGACTTAAAGGAAACAGGCGACTGGGGAAGATGGCGCTACTACAAAGAAACAGCGAATGGCTTTACAGGCGATTGGGGTGCTCACATGTATGATATTGCCCAAGCTGCCATAGGCATGGACGGTTCAGGGCCGATTGAATATATCCCTGCCGGCTACGACGGTGCTAAATATGCAACCATGAAATATGCCAACGGTATTATAATGACCGAACAACCATACCGTGATGACAAACCGGAAGATAAAGGTCTGAATTTCATCGGTGATAAAGGATGGTTGAAAGTGGCACGCGGATATATCGAATGCTCCAACCCTTCCCTTTTGAAAAAGGAAGAAAAGCAAGTAGGAAAAGGTTCATACGAAGTAAGTTCTCCTCACATGCAAAACTTTATTGACTGTGTCCGTTCACGTCAGAATTCGGTTGCACCCGTTGAAGTAGGATGTAGCACTAATATAATCTGCTGTTTAAACAACATCGCCTTCGAATTAAAGCGTCCGGTTAAATGGGATCCGGCCACTGTAAGTTTCATCAATGACAAAGAAGCCGAAGCACATCGCTTGTATTCGTATGAATACAGAAATCCTTATAAATTACCCTATTGATAGTCCGTTACGTTTTGAAAATATAGAAATATGAAAAATGGCAATTGTTTTTTGTTGAGCCTCTTATTCTCGGCTATTGGGCTGTTTTCTTTTCCGATTAGTGGGCATGCGCAAGAGGTAAATCGTGCGTTGGAAGGGAAAAAAGTATTGTTTGTGTTTGGAGGATGGGATGGGCATGAACCGGTTCAATGTCGTGACCTATTCGTGCCTTGGCTGAAATCAGAAAAAGCGGAAGTCTTTGTATATGATAATCTGGACTGCTATAAAGATTCTGTTTTGATGGGAAAAATAGACCTCATTATTCAAGTTTGGACTATGGGGAAGATTGAGGCTGAGCAAGAAAAAGGATTACTGAAAGCCGTGAGACGCGGCGTTGGCATTGCTGGTTGGCATGGAGGACTGGGCGACTCGTTCAGAGATAACGTAGACTATCAGTTTATGGTCGGCGGACAATGGGTAGCCCATCCGGGAGGAGTCATACCGTATGATGTAAATATTACGGATAAGACAGACCCTGTCACCCGTGGAATAAAAGACTTTCACATGAAGTCAGAGCAATACTATGTACATGTAGATCCGAATGTGAAAGTGTTGGCTACCACAATGTTCAGTAAAGATCATTCCTCTTGGATTGACGGAGCTGTTATACCCGTAGTTTGGAAAAAAGCTTATGGCAAAGGAAGAGTGTTTTATTCCTCCCTTGGACATGTCGCAGCAGACTTCAATGTTCCTGAAGCTTTTGAAATAATGAAACGTGGCATTCGCTGGTCAGCTTTGAGCCTATATGAAAAAGAGGAGAAATGGCTGAACCCGATATATAAGAAGTAAAAGAAATCTGCTGACGCCTTGGTAACAACTTTCATACCGTGAATGGTCAAGACTGATAAGGAAGAAAAGTAAAATAGAGATGCTGATTGTTTAAATAAATATGGAGAAGAAATTTTTATCAATCAAAGATTGGGCGGAGGAAGATCGTCCGCGCGAAAAGATGTTGCAGAAGGGGTTGTTTGCACTCAGCAACGCCGAGTTGCTGGCTATCTTGATAGGCTCAGGAAATAATGAGGAGACGGCGGTGGAGCTTGCTCAACGTATTTTGCTTAGTGTTGGTAATGATCTCAACGCCCTCGGCAAACGCACTGTGAAGGAGCTGATCGGTAGTTTTAAAGGAATTGGTGAAGCGAAAGCGGTAACGATTGCTGCTGCCCTCGAATTGGGACGACGCCGGCGCGAAGTGACTTTGGCCGAGCGCGATCAGATACGCAGTAGCATGGATGTTTTTGCTCTTTTATCCCCTCTGCTCAGCGATTTGCCATACGAGGAGTTGTGGATTGTCCTTATCAATCGTTCTGCTAAAGTGATTGAAAAGCTGAAGATTAGTCAAGGTGGAGTGGGGGATGCGCCAGTGGATATGCGTCTTATTTTGAAACCTGCCATCACGGCGTTGGCTACCGGTATTTTTCTTTGTCATAATCATCCCTCCGGCAACTTTAGCCCCAGTCAGCAGGACGACCTTCTGACTCAACGCCTTCAAAGCGCGGCCAAATTGATGGATATTATTCTTTATGACCATTTAATCATAGCAGACAGCCGGTACTACAGCTACGCCGATGAGGGGAAGTTGTGATACCGGCCGTTTGTTTTTTATTTAATCCGAGTTTGGGCGTGATGGCTTTAGGCAGGGCGTCTTTGTGAACAACGATGCTCATCGTCTTGTAGGCGGCAAAGGCTTCGGATACGTACCATGTGCCTTTGTACTTGTTGTCCGTACCCCACGAATTCTTAATCATAAAGAACTCTTTGCCGGTTTGGTCCTTGGCTAGGCCATAGATAAGCATGCCGTGGTCGTCCGTCGTTTGATAATTGTCGTAGGCAGTCTGTCTCATTTCTTGCGTAATGGCTAGCTCCTTGCATGGTTTTTCCAGCAGTTTCTGTATTTCTTTGTCCTTCTCAGATTTGCTTAGACCGACCCATTTATCTTGGTCAGAGCCGGAGGTTTCCATTTGCTTGATGTCCGGAACGACGGCCACGCCGTTGCGGGTAAATCCCTTTTCACTCACGTCGGAAGCCCAAGCGATGGTGTAGCCGTTGTTTACAGCGTTCTTCATCACGTCCATCATCTCGGCTAGTGGAAGGTTATAGGAGTTAGCCCAGCGCCAATTGTCCTGCACTTCGATAGGGAAGGCGGTGTAAAACGGCTGGTGTGTATAGGAGGTAATGGAGATGTAATCGTCAATATTTAGTCCCAGCTCCTTGCCGAAACTTAGTGGGGTATATTCCTTTCCGTTGTAGGTGAAGGTCTCGGGCAATTTGCCTAGATAGGCGTCCACAATGCCGTCCAGTCCCTGTTTCCATGCAGACGAGAGCTTTCCGTTCGGGTTCTTTAACAAGGTGTTTACATAGGAGATAGTCAGGCTTTCCAGCTCACCGTGTACGTGCATGTCCTCGCCATACTGCAGTCCGCTCATTACGGATTCGGGCACAGCGCCGTAATGCTTCGTGGCGTAGAGCACATCGTCGAACGAACCTCCCTGTGCGTAGTTCAGGCTACCATGCAGGCGGACGAACTTATCAGCCTTGTCCTTGTAGGAATGGTTCACGATAAACATTTCGGACAAATCGAACTCCCCCTTTCCTTGACGCAGCAGTTCGGATTCTAAGAAGCCGACGCCGGAGAACGACCAGCAGGTTCCCGTACGGTTTTGGTTCTTAACCGGGGTTATTTTCAATTCTTTTACGGGGGTAAATACATACTCTCCCGCCTCCTGCGCACCAACAGTGGTGAGCGTACATGCCAACATCATGCTGGCTACAACAACATTCTTCATACATTATCTATTTTTAGCAATTGAGAAGCAAATATACAACAAGCAATTTACACATCCGATTATTTTGCCTACATTTGTCTCGAAAGATTATAAAAAGAAGTATCACATGAAAATTACAATCATTGGTTCAGGGAATATAGGGGGCGCGATTGCCCGTGGATTGGCGCAAGGTAGCATCTGTACAGCGGCCGACATAACCTGCACCGCCCTGACGGACGGGACGCTCGACAAGATGCGGGCGGCAAATCCCGGTTTTGTGTTAACTCACAATAATCCCGCGGCCGTACGTGGTGCGGATATCATCATCATCGCCGTGAAGCCATGGCGCGTGGAGGAGGTGATAAACGAGATTAGAACTAAACTCGATTTCGATAAACAGATCATTGTCTCAGTAGCGGCCGGCATCACTTTCGATCAGCTGAACGCCTACCTGAGTAAGAATACGGACATGGACTGTCTGGCCACTCCGGCCATTTTCCGTATCATGCCGAATACGGCTATCGAGGTGCATAACAGTATGACCTTTGTCGCTGCCCGTAACGCGACGAAGGAGCAGACCGACCTAATCACCGGCTTATTCAACGAATTGGGTAACGCCATGTTGGTGGAAGAGCGCTTGATGGGTGCCGGTACCGCGTTGGCATCAAGCGGCATCGCCTTCGCCCTGCGTTACATACGCGCTGCCATCGAAGGGGGCGTGGAGCTGGGTTTCTACCCCAAGCAGGCGCAAGAAATTGTGCTCCACACCGTAAAGGGCGCCGTAGAGCTGCTTCTTTGTAACCAGAGTAACCCTGAAAGCGAGATTGACAAGGTGACCACTCCGGGTGGTATTACCATCAAGGGATTGAACGAGATGGAGCTTTCCGGCTTTACCTCCTCCGTCATCCGCGGCCTAAAAGCCAGCAAATAAGCGTTAGTAAAACAATCGTATATATTATCATATAAAATCAAAAAACCTATGGCAAAGATAACAAGAGAAGACGCTCTTCGGTATCATTCCGAGGGGAAACCGGGAAAGATAGAGGTCGTTCCCACCAAGCCCTATAGTACACAAACCGACTTGTCGCTCGCCTACTCCCCCGGAGTGGCCGAGCCCTGTTTGGAGATTGAGAAAGACCCGCATACCGCATACGATTACACAGCCAAAGGTAACTTAGTGGCTGTTATATCAAACGGCACGGCTGTGCTGGGTCTGGGCGACATCGGTCCGTTGGCCGGAAAGCCCGTTATGGAGGGTAAAGGGCTGCTATTTAAAATATTTGCCGGTATCGATGTGTTCGATATCGAAGTGGACGAGAAGAACCCCGAGAAGTTTATACAGACAGTGAAGGCCATCGCCCCCACCTTCGGAGGAATCAACTTGGAAGACATCAAGGCGCCCGAGTGTTTCGAAATAGAAACACGTCTTAAAGCCGAACTGGACATTCCTGTTATGCACGATGACCAGCATGGTACCGCCATTATCACCGGTGCCGGCTTGCTGAATGCCCTCGAGCTGACAGGCAAGAAGATTGAAGAGGTAAAGATCACTGTCAACGGTGCCGGCGCTGCCTCCATCTCATGTACCAAACTATACATGATGCTTGGCGTACGGAAAGAGAATATTACTATGTGCGATAGTAAGGGTGTTATCTCTACTTACCGAAAAGATCTGAATGAATCGAAGAAACTATTTGCTACAGATCGGAATATTACGACCCTGCAAGAGGCCTGCGTAGGTAGTGATGTTTTTCTCGGTCTTTCTGTGGCAAACGTGCTGACAAAGGAGATGGTACGTACAATGAACGACAATCCGATTGTATTCGCCCTAGCCAATCCCAACCCGGAGATCTCTTATGCAGACGCTATGGCATCGAGAGATGATATTATCTTTGCCACCGGACGCTCCGATTATCCGAACCAGATCAATAACGTGCTGGGCTTTCCATACATCTTCCGCGGCGCATTGGACGTGCACGCCAAGTCGATCAACGAGGAGATGAAACTGGCCGCCGTCCATGCCATCGCCAACCTGGCTAAGGAGCCTGTGCCTGATGTGGTGAACGCCGCCTACAAGCTGAAACGCACCTCTTTCGGCAGAAACTATATTTTACCAAAACCGCTCGATCCAAGGTTGCTGACGCACGTGTCTATCGCTGTGGCTAAGGCTGCCATCGCCTCGGGCGTATCCCGCAAAGAGATTACCGATTGGGATGGCTACGCCAAGCACCTGCGCGAGATGATGGGCTACGACAACAAGATGCTCCGCTCCTTCACCGACATGGCCAAGGCCAATCCGAAGCGCGTCGTCTTTGCCGAAGCCAACCACGTCAATATGCTTAAAGCCGCCTCTCAAGCCAAAGCAGAAGGCATCTGCATCCCGATCCTCCTTGGTAACGAAGAGCGTCTGGCCAAGATTGCTGCTGAGGAGAACATTAGCCTTGAGGGTATCCAGATCGTTAACCTTCGCCACGACCGCGAGACGGAACGCCGCCATCGCTACGCTCGCATCCTCTCTGACAAGAAGGCACGCGAGGGCGTTACCTTCGCCGAGGCTTGTGAAAAGATGGTGGATAGGAATGCCTTTGGTATGATGATGGTCGCTACCGGAGACGCTGACGCTTTTATGACCGGCGTCTATAGTCGCTACAGCGAGGTGACCAAGCTGGCCGAACAGATTATCGGTGTACGTCCTACCTATAAGCACTTTGGTGCAATGAATATTCTGACCTGCAAGAAGGGTACCTTCTTTATGGCCGACACACTAATCAACCGCCATCCCTCGACAGAGGTGCTGATTGATATTGCACGCCTGACGCACGACGCCGTGAAGTTCTTCGCCGCTGAGCCGGTGATGGCCATGCTGTCTTACTCCAACTTCGGTTCAGATAAGCAGGGAAGCCCGCTGAAGGTGCACGACGCCATCGACTACCTACACGAACATCATCCCGAGCTGACGGTAGATGGTGAGATGCAGGTGAACTTTGCCCTCGACAAGAAGCTGCGCGACGAAATGTACCCTTTCAATATGCTGAAAGAAAAGGACGTCAATACGCTTATCTTCCCCAATCTGAGCTCGGCCAACAGCGCCTACAAGTTGCTCGATGCACTGGGTATTAGTGAGACCATCGGACCGATACAGATGGGGCTGAACAAGCCGATCCACTTTACGGACGTGGAAAGCTCCACGCGCGACATACTTAACCTGACAACTGTTGCAGTTGTGGACGCTATTGTTCAAGAACAGATTGACCGCGAGGCGTAACCGCCCACTCCTTACAGATAATAAAAAAGCCGGTCTGCATCTCCTTTCAACGGGTGATGCAGACCGGCTTTTTTATGTAGCTTTGACGCTGCGGCGTCAGCCTTTCAAGGTTTCGTGGGCAAAGCGGGCATAGTGTCCCTCTAGTCCGCTGGCATAACGGCGAAGCACCTCTTCGCCAGCCCCGTCGCAGTCGCCACAGAGGTAGAGGGCTTGAGCCAAATGGAGCTCCTTGTAAATACGGTTTCGATAGCTTACATCGTGGATGTAAGGGACGACCTCGCGCCGGCAAGCGGCATAGTTTGGCAGGTCATGGTGGCGCATACCGGCGCGTACAAGCAGCAGATGGAGTACGGGTATCGCCTCACGGCTGCCAATCGCCATACAGGCCATTGTGACCGCACGGAAGTGAGAAAAGGGGTCTTCGGGACTAAGTAGTTCCGCTTTTTCCAAAATCGCCGGTAAGGCGGATGCATCTCGTGTGTTGCCGAGGGCGATGATAAGGCTATCCAGTCGGCTCATGCACTCACCGAACTGCGCGGAGGCAGTATAGTGCCAGCCTGTGTCCCAATCTGCAAAACTACGGATCTTATCTGTTAGAATTGGGGCATACTCCTTGTCCCCCAGCATACAGAGGATGGAGGCATAGACCAGCTTCTGCTCCATCGTAGCGGGGGAACCCATTTTCTTGCGCATCCAGAGGGTACAGCGGACAGGGTCGGAGAGGAGCACTTCGAGCCCTGCGTAGCCCTCTGCCACGGTTGTCGAGGCGCGTTCGAAGTCTTTATTCGAAAATTCCTTTGCCTCCTTGTCCGCTAGTACGCGCGGAGGCAGAACGCCCTTTTCCACCAAGTGTTTCTGTATCTTCCTAAGATTTACCTTTCGGACAGAGAGGCCTTCGCGTGTGGCGGTGGCGGCCAAATAGCCGACGGCATACCCTTGGTTTTGCAAACAGGGTTGCATGCGGATCACGGGCATTGCGTCACGATGTGCGCTGGCGCCGAGGCCGGTCACGATGATGCCCTCTAGCCCCGCGGGAAGCAGGGCGCGCAGGGGTACGTCGGCATCATAGATGACATGCCGCTTACCCGGTGGGTTAAGGGTGAAGAAGGGATCTACCGTCATGCCGTGTGTGTCGAAGGAGCTCATGTGGTAGGAAATGGTGTCCGCGTAACGGCGATGGTTGATCACGTCGTACACTGAAATGGTATATTCACCTTTGACGCGCCTTCTTTCGCGCGTTTGAGGCAGCTTGCCGAGGTCGTAGTGGTCGGCATATTTCTCTTTGGCCTGCACGTAGAGGCGGCTAACGTCCAGAATGTCTGTGTCGTCCACCAAAGACCAGTCCGTGTTGTTGTAGTAGTCGTTTAAGTCGAAGCGGGAGAGTCCGGCGCCTTGTATGGCAAGTGTTTTACGCCCTGTGTACTCGTAGGCAGCGCCTGCGGCAATGGCGATGTCCGCACTGCCCGAACTATCAATCACAAGGTCGGAGAGGATCACGCCTCTTCCCTGAGGGGTAGCCACAACGAGTCCTTCCACCCGTACGTTCCTCACTAACGCGCCACATCCGATGACGCCAAACCACAGCTTTCCACCCGTTTGGCGCAGCTCCCTGCGATACCATTCCATCTTCCAGTCAGCCCGGAAGTCGGCATTTGTCTTGAACTGGCGAGGGTGATCTGCTGGCGCCATGGCGCGTACGCCGGC